>DATCMG010000537.1:0-4562 GCA_036563555.1 Roseomonas sp.
AGAAGCGAGACCGCTTCAAAGCTGTGCTGCATGTAAAGGTGGCGGTGCAGCGTCGCGAGCGCCCGCACGCGGTTCCGGGCAGCCAGGAACTCCTCCGCCGCGGCCGGGTCGCCGATCCGCCCGGCCTGCAGGTTCAGCAGGGAGGAGACGATCTGGAGGTTGTTCTTCACGCGGTGGTGGATTTCGCCCATCAGCGCGTCACGCTGCTCAAGGGCGGCCCGAAGGTCCGATTCGCGCCGGGCGAGCGCGCCTGCGGCCTCGCTGAAGGCCTGCTCCACCGCGCGCACCTCCCGCGGCTCGGTGCCGGAGGGGCTGACGCGGAAAGGATGGCCTGGCCGCCAGCCCCGCACCCGCGCCGAAAGCAGCCGAAGCGGGCGCACCATCGCCAGGTCCGCCCCCACCACGATAGCGGCGAGGCAGGCCATGAGAAAGGTCGCCAGTTCCATGATGCGCTGGATGAGGACGGCGCGGGCCGCCTCCTTCGCCGCCCCGACGGGATGGCCGACCACGAGCCGGAGCCCCGGGTTGAGCCGGGCGCCGGCATAGGCGATCTCGCCGCGCCGTCCCTCCACCACCTCCTCATCATCGTCAAGCTGGGCAAGCATTGCGGGGTCGAGGGCTGGTCCACCCACGCCACCCGGCGAAAGGATCCGATCGTTCCGATCCACCAGCCAGACCATGGTGCCGGCCGGGCGAGCGCTTCCCGGACCAGCGGCATAATCCCGCAGCACCAGGGTGCCGACCACAGCCCATGCCCCGGCCCCGCCCGAGGCCGCTCCGGGCATGACCACGGGCAGGGTGGGCACCTGCCCGCCCGGCAGGAAAGCGCCATAGGCCGGCGCACCGCTCTCCAGGGCTTCGCGCAGCAAAGGCTGAACATCGAATCCCGCCGGCAGCGATCCGCAAACCGGCGGCTGGTCGGGCACGGCGATGGAAAGGCTGGCGATGTCGCCGGGATGGATATCTGTTACGCGGCGGAAGGTTGCCGCACAGCCGCCCTCCCCCTCCCCGGCCCGGGGATCCTGCCGCGCGAGCGCCGCGAGCACGGATTCGGAGATGCCCAGCGCGACGCCATAGCGCGCCGCCATCAGCGTGCGGAGGGTCTCCACACCACGCCGCCCCTCGTCGAGCGCCGCCTGGTAGTCCTGAAGCGAATTGGTGATGGCGATGGATGCCACGGGAATGCCGGCGACCATCAGCAGAACGATCATCCGGCCCCGGATGCCCCCCAGTGAGGAAGCCAAGCGGAGCCTCAGATGCGCGAATCGGTCGCGCCGCGACATGGAGGGAGAATCCTCGCGCGTCATATCACCGGACGGCGCTGGGTCGTCCGGCACTGTAATCGTCAGCCCTGTCCGCGATCCTGTTCGATCAGGCGCAGGAGCTCCTCCGGAATGGGCTCGCGCATCACGTCGTCGAACATCTGATGCAGGCCGCGTTGCAGCCAGAGATCAAAGGCGGCTTCGGGCGCGGCTTGGCCGCGCCCGTTCACCACACCATGGCTGGATCTAGGCACCGGCCCTGGCTTTCGCTTGGGTTTACTCTCGTCCATCCTCAGACAGGGGTCGCATGCCCCATCCCCGCATCGTTCTTCGCAGTATGACGACGGGACGCGCGAGGGGAAGAGGCCGTCTTGCGCGCGACCACCGGGGCATCGACGCCGCGCTCCTCGCCGGTCAGCCAGCGCTGCAGGGTCTGGCGTGCGCGGAAGACGCGGCACTTGGCGGTGCCCACCGCGCAATCCATCGCGGCAGCGACCTCCTCGTAGGACATGCCTTGCACCGTCACCATCACCAAGGCGGTGCGCTGCTCGGCCGGCAGGCGGGAGAGGTGGCCGCGCAACTCGCGCATGATCAGGCTGTCCTCCTGCGCGCCGGGGCGGGCGAAGGCGCTGCTCGGCACGTCATCGATATCCGTCGTCTCGCGCTTGCGGCGGACATCGGAGATGAAGCGGTTGCGCAGGATGCGGAACATCCAGGCGCCGAAATTGGTTCCGGGCGTGAAGCTGTCCTTGGCGGCCAGCGCGGAAGTGACGGCGGCCTGGACCAGATCGTCCGCATCGGCGCGGTTGCGGGTCAGCGCCAAGGCCTGCACGCGCAGACGGGGCAGCGTGGTGACGAGCAGCTTGTGGAAGTCAGCCATGCTGTGGGTGGCGCGGGCCGCGGTCGGGATCTCAATGGTCTGGCTCATACGGGTAATCCCCCTCTACTCGATCTTCACCTGACCAATGCGCCGCCCCGGAATTCGGTTACCGCCTTTGGGATCACGAAAACGCCAGGGCCGGATTCACCCGAGATCCTGCGTTTCCGCCTCCCCCTCCCCGCCATACCGCGCCGCCAGGGCCCGGCGCGCGCGGGAGACACGGGCCTTGAGGGTTCCGACCTGCACGCCGGCGACCCGCGCCGCATCCTCGCTGGAGAAGCCGAGCGCGCCGACCAGAACCAGCGCCTCCTGCTGCTCGCGCGGAAGGTGACCCAGGGCGCGCGCGAGGCCCATCACCTCCATCCGGTGCTCCTGGCCCGCGGGCATCCCCTCCTCCACCGGAACCTTGTCCAGGGCACGCTGGCGGGCAGCGGCGCGGCGGCGATTTTCGAACCAGGCGTTCCGCAGGATCGAAAAGGTCCATGCCTTGAGGCTGGTGCCGGGCCGCCACTGCGACTCGTTACGCAGCGCACGCAACAATGTGTCTTGCACCAAATCGTCCGCTGCGGCCGGATCACGCGACAGGAAGCGGGCGAATGCCCGCAGGTCGGGAAGCAGGCGCGTGAGGGCCGGGCGGAAATCCTGGTCGTTCGTCATGCACCCGGCTGAGAAAAGAGCCGCGTACCGCATCGACGCGGCGCGCGGCGAACCCATGTTAGAGGCCCTGCCCGGGCCCGCCATTTCGGCGGTGCCCTGGCAGGGCGGCGGAGGACTATCACGGATGAATGCTGTCACGCAGGGGGAGTTGCTTCGTACCCTGCCCTTCGCCCGGCGCTACGCGCGGGCCCTGACCGGCGGCCAGGCACGGGGAGACGCGCTGGTGGCGCAGGCCCTTCGCGTCGGCCTGCCGCAGGACGTGCCGGGTCCGCTGGCGCTTTTCGCCGGCGTCAGCCGGTTGGTGCCCGACAGCCCGGGCGAACACATCACCGCGAAGCAGCGCCAGCTTCTTCTTCTTACGGCGCTTGAGGACCTTTCGCTCACCGATGCCGCGCTCGCCGTCGGGTTGCCCCTGCCCGATGCACGGGGTCTGCTGGAGTCGGCGCGTGAGGCGCTGCGCGCCGTGGCGGCCACTGACATCATGGTGATCGAGGACGAGCCGATCATCGCCATGGACATCCGCCAGCTTGTGGAGAGCTGCGGCCACAATGTCGTGGGCATCGCCAGCGACGAGAGCGAGGCCGTGGCAATGGCACGCGAGCTGAAGCCCGGCCTGATCCTGGCCGATGTGAATCTCGGTCCTGGCGGCGACGGCATCTCCGCCGTGCAGCGCATCCTGCAGGAGCAGGACACGCCGGTGATTTTCGTGACCGCTTATCCCGAGCGCCTGCTGACGGCGGAGCGGCTGGAGCCCGCCTTCATCATCAGCAAGCCCTTCGAGCCGGTGGCGCTCGCCATCGCGACGTATCAGGCCGTGTCGGGCGGCATCTCGCTCGACTGACCCGGATGAACCGGCAACTGGCCCGGCCGTCCTCCCGTTCCGGTCCAGGAGACCCGCATCGGCGCGGGCGCATGGAGGCATGGATGGACTGGGATCGGCTGGCGGGTGACTGGAGCAACATGAGCGGCAAAGTTCGCCAGCAATGGGGCAAGCTGACCGAGGAGGACATCAGCAAAGCAGGCGGCCGCCGGGACATGCTGCTGGAACGTATCCGCGAGCGTTACGGCCTGGGGCCGGACGAGGCGGAGAAACAGCTTGAGGAATGGGCTTCGACGCATGACAAGGGCAATTCCGGGCAAGCGGTGTAGCGCGGCGGCAACGCAGCGTGGCCGGCCAGCAACCACCCCTGGAATCCCACGTTCAGGCAACGCATCCTCCTTGAAGGAACCTGAACATGCTCTATTGGACCGTCATCTTCCTGATCGTGGCGCTCGTAGCGGGCGTTCTTGGCTTCGGCGGCGTCGCCTCCGCGGCCAGTGGGATCGCCAAGGTTCTCTTCGTCATTTTCCTCGTGCTTTTCCTGGTTTCCCTGGTCGCGGGCCGGGGCTGGATCTGAGGACTGTATGAAACGCCGCACGGTGCTTCTGGCCGGCCTCGCGACACTCGTCGCGGGGCCGGTTCTGTCTCAGGGCAGCGGCAACAGGCGCCTCTGGTTCGACCCGACCCAGCTTCCCTCCTTCACCGGCGTGGTGGAGCGCTACCTCCTCACGCCCGAGGGCAAGACCGATCGGTTGCTGTTCCGCGAGGGGCCGCAGGTCATCTTCCCCGAGCATGTTGCGGAAGAGATCATGGAGGCCGTGCCGCCCGGCCGGTCCATTATCGTCTATGGCATCCGCGCACGTCGCGCGCCCGCGATCACGCTGCTGGCCTGGGCAAAGGATGGCGACACCCCACCCCGCTTCGTGGACCGGCCGAGCTGGAC
>DATCMG010000540.1:0-5836 GCA_036563555.1 Roseomonas sp.
GCGGGGCCGCGATGTGCGGATCGGGCAGGTGGCCTGCCACGGGCGCTATCTCGGGCGGATGGACCTCGATCTCGGCGCCGATGGGCGCGTGGCCGTCCATGGTGGGGCGGTGCGACCGATCGGGCCGGATGTGCCGGCGGACCCGGTGGTGGCCTCGGTGGTGGCGGAATACGCCGCGCCACTGGGCGAGATGCGGCGTCGCCCGCTAGGATTCGCGGAGGGGGCCTTCCCCGATACCGGCTGCCGGAACGGCGAATGTGCCCTGGGCAGCCTGGTGGCCGAGGCGGCGCTGGCGCGGATTCCCTCGGCCGAGATCGCGATCGTGAATGGCGGCGGGCTTCGCGCCGCCCTGCCCCAGGGCTTGCTGACCTATGGGGACGTGCTGGCGGTGCTGCCCTTCGGCAACACGCTGGCGACGCTGACCATCCGCGGCGGGGCGATCCGCGTGGCGCTGGAGAACGGGCTGTCGCGCCTGCCGGTGCTGGCCGGGCGCTTCCCCCAAGTGGCGGGGCTGCGCTTCACCTTCGATCCCGCCGCCCCGCCGGGGCAGCGGTTGCGGGATGTGCGGATGGCGGACGGGCCGCTGGATCCGGACCGCGCCTATCGCGTGGTGACGAACAACTTCATGCGGGCGGGCAGCGATGGTTATTCCGTGCTGCGCGAGGCAGCGCTGGAGGCCTATGACGACGGGCCGCCGCTGGAGGAGGTGGTGGCCGATCACATCACCGGGCGGGGCCGGGTGGCACCGGTGCTGGACGGGCGCATCTCACCAGGATGAGGAGGGCCGGGAAGATGCCGGCCCACCGCAAACGTGCAGAAAAAGATGAGGGTCCGGGGAATTCTTCCCCCCGGCCTTTCGTTCTTCAGACATCCAAGGGGGGCACATACCCGGCCGCCGGGGCCTTGCGCCGCGCCCTTCCGCGCCGCAGGAAGGGCATGGAGCCGCATGAGGAGCCGACATGTCCGCCACCACCGGCCTGCCGCCCTATGATGAGAGCAACATCTTCGCCCGGATCCTCCGTGGCGAGATCCCGAGCAAGCGCGTGCACGAGGACGAGTACGCCGTCGCCTTCCACGACATAAACCCGCAGGCGCCGGTGCATGTGCTGGTGATCCCGCGCGGCGCCTATGTGTCGCTGGCCGATTTCAGCACGACGGCCTCGGATGCGGAGATCGCGGGCTTCTGGCGCGCGGTCGGCCGCGTGGCGCGGGAGCTGGGGCTGGAGCAGCATGGCTATCGCGCCCTGACCAATATGGGTCCGGAAGGCGGGCAGGAGGTGCCGCATTTCCATGTCCATCTTTTCGGCGGCCGGCGGCTCGGGCGGATGGTCCCGGCGGCGCAGGGCTGATTGATGTCGGATTCCGTCGCCGAGGCACGGGTCGCGATTGAGGCGGCCGGAGCCCTGCCGGACGAGGAGCTGGACCTGGCCGCCGTCGCGCTGCAATTCGCGCGGATCGACGCGCCGGAGGCTGATTGGCGGGCGGCGGCGGGGCGCATCTCTTCGCTCGTGCGCGCCGTGCTGCTGGAGCAGCCGCCGAGCGACGCCGAGGCGCGGCGCGCCCTGCTGGCCCATGTCATCCATGACGAGGGCGGCTATGCCGGGGATACGGAAACCTATGACGACCCGCGCAACGCCAACCTGATCCGGGTGACGGAACGCCGGCGCGGCCTGCCGGTGGCGATCGGGCTGCTCTGGCTGCATGCGGCGGAGGCGGCGGGCTGGTCGGCGCGCGGGCTGGATTTTCCCGGGCATTTCCTGATCGCACTGGACGGCGCGCAGAAGGGTGGTTCTGTGGTGGTGGATCCGTTCGGGGGCGGCGCCGCCCTGCCGGCCCCGGCCCTGCGCGCCCTGATCAAACAGATGGAGGGGCCTGCGGCGGAGCTGCGGCCCGGGATGTTGGCGCCGATGAGCCGCCGCGCCGTGCTGCTTCGGCTACAGACCAATATCCGGCTGCGCCGCCTGCATGACAACGACGTGGAGGGCGCGCTGACCTGCACCGACGACATGCTTCGCCTGGCGCCCGATGCCGCGCCCTTGTGGCGGGAGGCGGCGGTGATGAATGCCCGGCTCGGGCGGCTGGGCGCGGCGATCGAGTCGATGGAGCGCTTCCTCGGCCTGGTGCCCACCGGCGACGTAGCGGCACGCGGGCGGGAGATGATCGAGGAATGGCGCGGGCGGCTTAACTGAGCCGCTTGACCCCTTCCGTCTTCGGGCGCAATCGGCCGCTGTCATAATCGTGAGGCCCGAGATGCTGGCGCTCCGCGTCATTCCCTGCCTGGACGTGAAGGACGGGCGCGTCGTTAAGGGCGTGAACTTCGTCTCGTTGCGCGACGCCGGCGATCCGGTGGAGCAGGCGCGCGCCTATGACCGGGAGGGCGCGGACGAGGTCACCTTCCTCGATATCGGCGCGACGCATGAGAATCGCGGCACGATGCTTGATGTCGTCTCTCGCACGGCGGCGGAGGTCTTCATCCCGCTGACCGTGGGCGGTGGCGTGCGGAGCGTGGAGGACATGCGGGCGCTGCTGCTGGCGGGCGCCGACAAGGTCTCGGTGAATTCGGCGGCACTGGCCGATCCCGAGCTCGTGCGGCGGGGCGCGGAGGCCTTCGGCAGCCAGGCGATCGTGGTGGCCGTGGATGCGCGCCGCGTGGCGCCGGGGCGGTGGGAGATCTTCACCCATGGCGGCCGGCGCGCGACCGGCATCGATGCCGTGGAATGGGCGCGCCGGGTGGAGAGCCTGGGCGCCGGGGAGATCCTGCTGACCTCGATGGACCGCGACGGCACGGGGGAGGGCTTCGACCTCGACCTGCTGCGCGCGGTGCGGGCGGCGGTGCGGCTGCCCCTCGTCGCCTCGGGCGGGGTGGGGAAGCTCGAGCATTTCGTGGAGGGCGCGGCAGCGGGCGCGACCGGGCTGCTGGCGGCCAGCGTCTTCCATTACGGCCAGTTCCGCATTTCGGAGGCGAAGGCGGCGCTGGCCGCGGCCGGGTGGCCCGTGCGCCCGGCCCCGAATACGATTCCTGAACCGCGGGAGGTTGCGTGATGGGGAAAGACGCGAAGCCGCGGAAGAAGAAGGCAGCCGGCGCGGTGGCGGAGGAGGCGGTGCTGCCGCGCAAGAAGGCCGCCGCCAAGCGCGCGCCGGAGAAGCGCAAGCCGGCCGCCCCGAAGAAGGCCGGGAAGGCGAAAGCCGCCCCCAAGGCCAAGCCCCGCAAGGCGAAGGCCGCCGTGCCGAAGCTGAAGCCGGCGAAGTGGAAGGAGGACCTGCGCGTCCTGCACCCGCTTCCCGTGCCGGAGGATCTGGCGGACACCCCGATCGAGGCGGGCGCGCGCCCGCCCAAGCGCGTGCGCCAGGCCGAGGCGCGCCATCTCGTGCCGCTCGAGCCCGGGCAGGGCAAGCCGGTGGCCGAGGTGCTGGACCGGCTCTGGGCCACGGTGGAGGACCGGCGGGTCTCCGGCAGTGCCGAGACCTCGCATTCCGCCCGGCTGCTGGCGCGCGGCACGGCCAAGGTGGCCCAGAAGCTGGGCGAGGAGGCGGTGGAGGCGGTGATCGAGGCGATGGCGGGCAACCGCCACGCGCTGATCGGCGAAAGCGCCGACCTGCTCTATCACCTGATCGTCGTCTGGGTGGATGCGGGCATCCGGCCGGAGGATGTCTGGGCGGAGCTGGTGCGGCGCGAGGGAATCTGCGGCATCGCCGAGAAGGCGGCGCGGCAGAATCTTTCCGCGGCCGGGGTCGTGAAGGCCGGGGAAACGACGAAGCTGCCCTGAGGACGGCCGGGCGCCCTTGTTGCGGCTATTGCGGCGGGCGCACCGGCTCCACCCCGCCCGGCGGGGCCATGCCCTTGGCGCGCATGCAGCGGAGATAGGCGGCGCGCTCGGCGGCGGCGGCTTCGCCCATGACGCGGTTGCGCTGCGTCGGGTTCGCGGGGGGCGCAAGGCGCTGGAAGGCGGATTTCACCGCGGGGGTGTTCTGTGCCTCGGCCCGGCAGGCAGCCTCGGCCGCGTTGGTGGCGGGGGGCAGGGGGTCGTTGGCGGCGCAGGCGGCCAGGGCCAGCAACGGGCCCATCAGGAGGGCGGGAAGGGCGCGGGTCATTCCGGGGATTCCAGCCAGTCCTCGATCAGGCGACGGGCAATGGAATCGACCCGCGGCAGGGAGAAGCCGGCGCTCTGGTGGTTGCGGATCTCGTCACGCGTGAACCAGCGGGCGTCGCGCAGCTCGGCCGGGTCCACCACGATGTCGCGGCTCAGCGCCTGGGCGTGGAAGCCGAGCATGATGGAGGCGGGGAAGGGCCAGGGCTGGGAGGAGTGGTATTGGGCGATGCCGACGCGCACGCCGGTTTCCTCCAGCACCTCGCGCCGCACGGCCTCCTCCAGGCTCTCGCCCGGTTCCACGAAGCCCGCGAGGGTCGAATACATCGTCGTGTTCGGGAAGCGGGTGGAATGGCCGAGGAGACAGCGCTCGCCATCCTCGTCCCGGGCGATGACCAGCATGATCACGGCCGGGTCGGTGCGGGGGAAGTGCTGGGCGCTGCAATTCGTGCAGGCCATGGCGTTGCCGGCCGAGCGCGGTTCGCAGGGCTGGCCGCAGACGCCGCAGAAGCGGTGGCGGGTGCGCCAGTGCATCAGGCCGCGCGCATGGGCGAGCAGCGAGGCCTCCCCCGGCGGAAGCAGGCCGGCGACGGCGCGGAGGTCGTGGAATTCGCCGTAGCCCCCGGGGAGCAGGGGGAGCGGGTCCTCGGCGGCGCTGCAATCCACGGCGAAGACGGGGGTGCCGTCCCGCAGGCCGAGCAGGGCCCATGGGCCGCCGGCCATCAGGACGGCTTCGGCGGCCTCCCGGGTGAGGAGCACGGCCTCGGGCGCGCCGGCTTCGAGGCCGCGCAGGAGGCTTTTCGACCGCCAGACCGGCGTGATGAGGCTTTCCCTTGCGGCCAGGGCGGCCGCGACGAAATCGGCGTCGTCCCGCCGGTCCGAGACACGGTCGAGAGGGCTGCCTGTGTAGGCGTTGGGGCGGCTGGCTGGGATGGAGAGCATGAGGGGCGCGGAAGGTCGCATGCGAGGATGGGCGGGGCAACCGGTGGACTCCTGCGGCCTGTCCCCCCATATTCCGCCGCGGAAGGCCGGTCGCGGACGGGCGCCTCGTCGACCCGGTCAGGTCCGGAAGGAAGCAGCCGAGGCGGGTTACCGCTCGGGTCGTGGCCGGTCTTCCACCCTGAGAGCCGATCGCGGATCGGGCGGCTTCGCCCGGAAGCGTGGATCGGCTCTCCAGACAAGTTCCCGATGCCTGGCGGCCCAGGCCGCACAAACCCGCGGCCCGGATGACCAGCGACACCGACCTTTCGCCCGAAGCGACGGATGACCTGCCCGAGCCCCCGATGGAGGGGCCGGGGCTGTTCGGCGATCCATCCCCGCCTTTGCCCGCCGCGCCGGCCGCCGTGACCGCGGCGCCTGCTCCCGCGCCGGCCGCCGAGCCGTCGCAGCCCTATCGCGTGCTGGCCCGGAAATACCGGCCGCAGGATTTCAACGACCTGATCGGGCAGGAGGCGCTGGTCCGCACCCTGCGGAACGCCTTCGCGCAGAACCGGGTCGCGCATGCCTTCATGCTGACCGGCGTGCGCGGGGTGGGTAAGACGACCACCGCCCGCATCATCGCCCGCGCGCTGAACTGCATCGGGCCGGACGGGAAGGGCGGGCCGACTGCTGATCCCTGCGGCGTTTGCCCGGAGTGCCGCGCCATCCTGGCGGACCGGCACCCGGATGTGATGGAACTGGACGCCGCCTCGAACAACGGCGTCGAGAACGTCCGCGAGATCAGGGAGGCGGTGCGCTTCCGGCCCACC
>DATCMG010000544.1:0-3046 GCA_036563555.1 Roseomonas sp.
GGCACCGGGCTGGCCACGCGTGGCCGTGCTGGCCGGGGGCTGGGTGCTGGCCGAGTTCGTCCGCGGCTGGGCCTTCACAGGCTTTCCCTGGAACCTGCTGGGCTCCGCCTGGGCCTTCGGGGCATTGCCGGTGCAGGGCGCGGCCTGGATCGGCGCGCATGGGCTGTCGCTGATCACGGTGTTGCTGGCCTGCACGCCCCTGCTGGGGCGGCGGGCCGTCGCGGGCGGGGCTACGGCCATCCTTCTCCTGGCGGGCTTCGGCCTGGCGCGGCTCTGGCCCGCGGAACCGGCACCGCTGCCGGTCACCCTCGTGCTGGTGCAGGGCAATGTCGCACAGGAAGCGAAATGGCGGGAGGACACGCGATGGCCGATCTTCCGTCGCTACCTTGAGTTGAGTCGAGAGGGCGCCGAGGCGGCCGCCCGGGAGGCTCCGGGTACACGCCCCGTGATCATCTGGCCCGAGACGGCCAGCCCCTTCCTGCTGGCCGACGACCCCGAGGCACGCCGGATCGCGGCCAGCGCCCTGCCCAGGGATGGATTGTTGCTGGCCGGCACGGTGCGCGGTGAATGGGGACCGGATGGACGGCCGCGGCGGCTGTTCAACAGCCTCGTGGCCCTGGGGCCGGATGCACAGATCGCGGCCACCTACGACAAATCGCATCTCGTGCCCTTCGGCGAGTACATGCCGCTCTCGGGGCTGCTGCCGATCCGGGTGATCCGGGGAGGCGTGGATTTCGGCGCCGGTCCGGGTCCGGTGGCGCTGTCCCTGCCTGGCCTTCCCGCTGCCGGGCCACTGATCTGTTATGAAGTGATCTTCCCGGGTGCCGTGGTCGGATCCGAGCGGCCAGGCTGGCTGCTGAACATCACCAATGACGCTTGGTTCGGCATTTCCGCCGGGCCGCATCAACATCTGGCGGCGGCGCGGCTGCGTGCGGTAGAAGAGGGTCTTCCTTTGGCCCGGGCCGCCCAGACAGGTATCTCGGCCAGCTTCGATTCACGGGGGCGGGAGGTGGCGCGGCTGCCGCTTGGGGAAACAGGGATCGCCTTGTCCCCCTTGCCCGCGGCCGGGGCGCCGACGCCCTTTGCCCGGTTGGGGCTTGCCATCCCGGCTTTTCTGACGGGGCTGGCGTTGCTGGGCGGGTGGATCGGGACGGTGCGGCGCCGTGCGTCTCACCGGCGGATCGTTCCGGCGCAGTAATTGAACACGAGGGCGTGTCCATTTAATTGGAATTCTCGAAAGAGTTGACAATTTCTTACTGCTTCACCAATCTACCTCCTATGGTTGCAGGGTGCTGTGAGACTCGTGGCAGGTGCCGCTCCTCATGGCGTGCAGGATGTGCGCCACTCCCCTGCCTTTTTTGGATGAAGGAGTGGCGCCAATGTCGAGTGAGGAGGCGTTGGAGCGCACCGAGCGCGGCGAGCATCGCCCCAGCCCGATCGACGTGCATGTCGGCAGCCGCGTCCGGCTGAGGCGCACGCTGCTGGGCATGAGCCAGGAGAAGCTCGGGGAAGCCCTGGGCCTGACCTTCCAGCAGGTCCAGAAATACGAGCGCGGCGTGAACCGGATCGGCGCCAGCCGGCTTTTCGACCTCGCCCGCGTGCTGGACGTGCCCATCGGCTTCTTCTTCGACGACATGCCGGACAGCATGGGCGGCGTTGCCACAGGCTTCCGATCCCGCCTCGCCGGCTTTGCTGAATCGCAGGAAGGGTTCGAGGACGACACGCTGCACAAGCGCGAGACGCTGGAGCTGGTGCGTGCCTACTACCGCATCACCGAGCCGGCGGTGCGCAAGCGGGTTTTCGACCTGATCAAGAGCCTCGCCCCCGCCGAATAGGGCCTGCGGTCAGCCGCGGGTCTGCGGGTTGTCGAAAACGGGGCTGCGGTAGTCCCGCAGCGCCTTCCCGAGCGCATCGGCGAGGTCGGCCTTGTCGGGGTCGGCCAGGAAGTGGCCGATCTCGGTGGAGCGGCCGCGCACCGATAGACGCAGCTCGCTCACCCGTCCCGGGCGAGGCGTGAGCGTCACCTGGGTCCAGTAGGCATCGAAGGTTTCAGCCTCTTGCCGGCCGCGGCGGTCGGTGCGGTCCACGCGGATGCGGCCATCAGCCAGGATGATCCGCTCCGCGATGCGGCTGGACCAGCGGCGATGGGCACGCAGCAGGCCGATCACCAGCAGCAGCTCGCCGCCCATGAATCCCGCCACGGGCCAGGCGCCCAGGGACCAGAACAGCACGGTCAGCCCCGCGGAGCCGAGCGTGACCAGCCCCGCGATGACACGCAGCCCGGCCGGGGTGCCGGATTGGTGCGGTGTGCTCAGGGCCTCGAAAAGGGGGATGTCCTGGGCCGTGCTCATTGCATGGTTAGATAAGGGGTCTCCGGACAGATTTCCTCAGGAATGCCCTGCCGCGCTATGGACGATCCCGTGAGCCGTCCCCCGCGCAAAGCCCCCCTGCCCCTTCATGGTACCGCCAACCAGCCCCGCCGGGCGCGGCGCATGCCCGCGGCACAGGCTGCCGGTTTCATCCGTGCCCTGGCCGAGGCCAATCCCGCCCCGAAGCCGGAACTGGAGTACCGTGATCCCTTCACCCTGCTCGTCGCCGTGGTGCTTTCGGCCCAGACCACCGACATCGCGGTGAACAAGGCCACCGCCACGCTGTTCGAGGAGGCACCGGACGCGGCCTCCATGGCCGCGCTGGGAGCGGAGGGGATCGCGCCCCATATCCGGCGGATCGGGCTGTGGCAGGCCAAGGCAAAGAATGTCGCGGCGCTGGCCCAGCTCCTGGTAGAGCGGCATGGCGGGGTGGTGCCGCAGGAGCGCGAGGCGCTGGAGGCGCTGCCCGGGGTGGGGCGCAAGACCGCGAATGTCGTGCTGAACGTGGCGTTCGGGGAGAACGCCATGGCCGTGGACACCCACATCTTCCGGTTGGGCAACCGCACCGGCCTGGCGCCGGGCGACACCCCCCGAGCGGTGGAGGATGGGCTCGTGAAGCGCTGCCCGCCCGAATTGCTGCGGGACGCGCATCACTGGCTGATCCTGCACGGCCGCTA
>DATCMG010000563.1:0-2164 GCA_036563555.1 Roseomonas sp.
CGGGATGCCAAGCCGGAGTTCACC
Source organism: Roseomonas sp. (assembly GCA_036563555.1). Lineage (GTDB taxonomy): Bacteria > Pseudomonadota > Alphaproteobacteria > Acetobacterales > Acetobacteraceae > Roseomonas. The sequence continues at coordinate 25 of DATCMG010000563.1, forward strand.
GATCCCGAGACCGGCGAGGTTCTCGACCTCAAGGCCTGGGCACGGCGCTATGCCGCCCGCTTCGAGATCGCCACCGCCTTGCAGGCCCGCCGACCAGACGTATTTGTCCCGCGGCCAGGCGAGAGCCCCAAACGCCACATCCGTTGTGTCAACGAGGGCGAGCACACGCAAGCCGGGGCCGACGCCGCCACCTTCGTGGTGAATGCCAGCCAGGGCAGCCACGGCTCCTTCGTCTATCATTGCCGGCACGGACACTGCGATGGTCAGGACCGGCTCCGCTTTCTCCGGCAGCTGCTGGAGCAGGAATGGCTCAGACCGGCCGACCTGACGGATCCGGCCTTCCTCGCGCAGGAAGGGCCAGCCGCGGCCTCTGACGCCGAGGGACGTAGCCCCAAGAAGGTCTGGCTCAAGATCGGCTCGGACGCCGAGATCGCCGGGCGCGTCGCTGCCGACCTGGCGCACCGGTTCGGCAAGGTCGTGCAGGACGACGGCGAGTTCTGGCGGCACAACGGGCTGCACTGGGAGGCCATCCCGAGCGAGGCGCTGTGGCAGGCCGTCTTCGCCTATGACGGCGCCCTGTTCGAAACCCCGGCGGGCGAGCTCTCAAACGTCAGGCTGAGCAAGGGCCGGGTCGAGAGCGTCCTGACCTGCATGCAGCCCCTGCTGCGCCACCGCCGGTTCTTTGCCGAGGCCGCGGCGGGCATCAACTGCGCCTCCGGCTTCATTACCTTTGCCCAAGATGGCGTTCCATCCCTCGTGCCGCACAGCCCCGACCACCGGCAGCGCCATGTCCTCGCCGGCCACTGGCCGCGTGACTTCAGCACCGAGGTCAGGAAGGCCTCCCTCCTGCACCGCCTGCTTGATGGCTGCTTCAAGGACGATAAGGACAAGCGGGCCAAGACTGACCTCCTCGGCGAGGTGGCGGGCATCGCCGCCGTTGGTCAGGGCGCCCGCATCATCGAGCCCAAAGCTCTCATCTGCGTGGGCAAGCAGGCGGAGAACGGCAAGTCACAGGTGCTGGCGGCGGTCCGCTCCCTGCTGCCCAAGAGCGCCATCAGCGCGATCTCTCCCGCCCAGTTCGCCGACCGCACCTTTGTCTGCCATCTCGTCGGCAAGTTGTTGAACGCGCCCGACGAGCTGGCGGGCACCGATGCCATCGCTTCCGAGACCTTCAAGCAGATCATCACCGGCGAGCCCATCATGGCGCGCGATGTCTATCGCAGCGCCTTCGAGTTCGAGCCCAGCGCCCAGCACGTCTTTGCCACGAACAACCTGCCCAGCTTCAAAGGTGGCATGGATCGCGGTGTCCGGCGCCGGCTGATGGTGCTGACCTTCACCCGCGTGATCCCGCGCGAGGAGCGCCTGGAGCGCATCGGGGCGCGGATCGGCGAGGAGGAGCCGGACCTCCTCCTGGACTGGGCTGTCCGCGGCGCGAGCCGTGTCATCGCAGCCCAGGCCTTCACGACACCCGACTCCTCCGCCGAGGCGCTCAAGGACTGGATGTACTCCTCCGACCCGGTGCTCGCCTGGCTGGAGAGCGAGGAGGTCGAGTACGCAATCAATAACTACGTCCCCGAGAGCAAGGTCGGCGTCGCCCATGACAAGTTCGTCCGCTGGGCCACCGACGAGGGTTTCGGGCGTGACCGCCTGCCTGCGGTGAACGGCTTCTCCCAACGTGTCGAGGCGGCCGGAAAGGGCGTGACCAAGAAGCGTACCAACGAGGGCGCTCGCTTTGTCGGGCTCGGCTGCAAGGGCGCGGGCACCGCCAGCACCTTCAGCGGGAGGCAGTGACGCATGAGTGACGCAGAAATGACGGCAAACGGCACGCAAGTCATTGAAAGTGTTGAGATGACGCAGAAAGGGCCCAACCTTTTCCTACATGGGGGAACACGTATCCCCCAGCGTATTTTCTCCTCCCAAATTCGTCTTTGTCTCTCGCGCACGCGTATGGGAACTTTTAGGTCCAAACTGCGTCATCTCAACATTTACAACAGCTTAGAGGCCAAAAGCGTAAGAGGGGCAGAACCGGTGGCATCCAGGCGGTTTGTTCTTCCCATGCGGCTGCTGGTCTGATTCGCTTGGGTTTATGGTCCCGCCCGCCGATCCTGATGCGCTTTCGTCGGCCGAGCTGAAGGCGCTG
>DATCMG010000564.1:0-1845 GCA_036563555.1 Roseomonas sp.
CGGGATGCAGTCGAGTAGCCTCGAACGAGGATAGGTCTTTCGCATTGCGAATAAAGCCTGGCTGACCGCCGTACAGCGATGATCAGGCCGCCCTGCCCCTCACAGCCCTGGCCCTACGAAGCAGGAACAGCCATGCAGTTCGGATACACCCCCGACCAGGAAGCCCTGCGGCGCGAAGTCCTGGCCTTCATCGCCGAGCACGTCACCCCCGAGGTCATGGAGGACAAGGCCGCGCAGGACGACGTCCTGAACGAACCGGGCAGGCCCGATCCCGTCGGTCCGCACCTGCGGGAGCTGTATCGGAAGATCGGCGAGCGCGGCTGGTTGGGCATCGCCTACCCGCGTGAATATGGTGGGCAAGGCGGCGACCGCATCAGCCAGTACATTGTCGAGGAGGAGTTCCAGCGTGTCGGCCTCAATATTGGCCTGAGCGGGAGCGGCGCGCCGGCCATCATGGCCGCCGGCACGGAGGAGCAGAAGCGCTACTTCATTCCCCGGCTGATCAGCCGCGAATTCGCCTTTGCTCTCGGCTTCACCGAGCCCCATGCTGGCGCTGACCTGGCCAGCATCCGTTGCCGGGCTGTGCGCGATGGAGACGACTACGTCATCAACGGGCAGAAGATCTACACCACGAGCGCCCACATCTCGACCCATATCTACCTCATGGCGCGAACCGACCCCACCGTGCCAAAGCGCGAGGGCATGTCCATTTTCCTGTTCCCGATGGATACGCCGGGCATCACCGTCCGTCCGCTGTGGTCGATTCAGAACAACCCGCGCGCGCCGCACGGCACCACCTATGGCGAGGCACGGACGAACGAAACCTTTTTCGACAATGTCCGGGTTCCCAAGACGGCGCTGCTCGGGGCCGAGAACAAGGGATGGAAGGTCGCGGCGGACGGGCTCAACCTCGATCGCGTCGGTGCCTTCCGCTACGTCATGTCGATCCGGCGCGACGAGGACATTGTCAACTGGCTCAAGGAGTCCGGGCTGGACGGCTATACGAAAGACCCCGCGATCCGCGACAGGGTGGCGGAGCTGTGGATCGAGGCGCAGGTCTGCCGGCTGATGACGATGCGGAGCATGTCCATCGTCCAGCGGGGCCGCGACTTCACCTATGAGGGTGCCGCCGAGAAGGTCTGGGCGCCCGAGCACGGAGTGCGCACGACCGAGGCGATCACGCAGATGCTCGGCCCCTACGGGCAGCTGCTGAGCAGCTCGCCGCACACGGTCGAGGAGGGTGTCTTCGCCCATAACGTGCTCGGCGCCTTCCAGTCCGGCGTCAATCACGGCGGCGTCCAGATCATGCGGGACCAGGTTGCGCGGCGCGGCCTCGGGATGCCGGGACTGCGCCGACAGAAAGCCGCGAGCAGCTAGCTGAACCTGCGGGAAGGTGGGGCGGCATTGTCCGGGAACAAGATGGTGGATCGTTGACATGGATGTCCTGCTGACCGACGAACAGGAGATGGTCCGGGCCTCGGCGCGGAGCTTTCTGGAGGGCGAGTGCTCGCCGCAGCTCGTGCGCGCCATGGAGGCCGACCCGCTCGGCTATTCGCCGGATCTCTGGCGCAAGGCGGCGGAGCTGGGCTGGCAGGGCATCTCCCTGCCCGAGGCCCATGGCGGGTCCGGCCTGCCGCTCGTTTATCTCGGGTTGATCCTCCAGGAGGTCGGGCGGGCCGTCGCGCCGCTGCCGCTTCACAGCACCTCTGTCGCCGCCCTGACCATCGCCGAATCCGGCACGCAGGCGCAGTGCGAGGCGGTCCTGCCCGGCGTCGTCGCCGGGGAGACGGTCCTGACCTGGGCCTTCACGGACGAGGACCCGCGCTTCCGGCCGGAGGCGGTGAC
>DATCMG010000566.1:0-8602 GCA_036563555.1 Roseomonas sp.
GTCCAGCCGCCCGCCCTTGGCGCCGGTGAAAAGCGGCGCGTCCGGCTCGGCCGGGCCGCGATGGCGCAGCCATTCGGCGATCGCCGCCTCCACCGCCGGCAGCACGGGCACCACCCGTTCCTTCCGGCCCTTGCCCATCACGCGCAGCCCCACCCCGGCGCGCGGCACGTCGCGCATGTCGAGGGAAAGAGCCTCGGAGATGCGCAGCCCGCAGCCATAGAGAAGGGTGAAGAGCGCCTGGTTTCGCGCCGCCAGCGCCGGGCTGTCCTCGAAGCTGTCGGTGGTGGCGGTGAGCGCCTGGGCCTCGGTCAGGGCGCGGGGGACGGGCGGCTTGCGTCGTGGGCCGGTGAGGCCGCCCAGGGGCAGCGGCGGCAGGCCATGGCGGCGCACCAGGAAGCGTAGAAACGTCTTGATGGCCGAAAGCTGCCGCGCCCGTGACGACGCCCCGATCCCCTCCGCCGCGCGATGCGCAAGGAAGGCACGCAGATCCGCCAGCCGGAGCGCGGCGAGATCCGGTTCCCCGCCTTGGTGCAAGGCCAGGAATCCGAGCAGGTCGGCCACGTCGCGCCCATAGGCCTCGGCCGTCTCGGGGCTGGCGCGGCGTTCCTGCGAAAGCCAGTCCAGGAAAGACTCGCGCGCGGCCAGTGCCGCGATCACGGCGTTCCGTCCAGGGCGCGGGCCAGGGCATGGGCCAGAAGGCGCAGCGGTGCCGTGGCGCCCCGCAAGGGCAGGCGCCCCGCCTCCCGCGCGCCGAGAACCAGCAGCCGGAGGCGGTGGCCAGGAAGCCGGATGAGTGCCTCGCGGGAGATAAGCGGATGCGCCTCCCCATGCAGGAGGGGAGCATCGGCCAGGGCCGGATCGGCGTCGCGCAACAGCACCTCGCGCCCGCCTGTCAGCCGCGTGACGGCACCCGCCGGCAGGTCGCGCAACACGGGGGAGGGCGGACCCTCGGCGGCCAGTGCCGCGCTTTCCAGCCCCAGCAGATCAGGCCATTCGGCCGAAACCACCACCAGCGGATCGGGGGCGCCGATAAGGGCCGTCACCGCCATCGCGGCGCGCAGCGTCAGGTCCTGGGCACACCGCGCCACCTCGGCCACCGCGCCCGTCTCGGCGCGGGCAGCGGTGAGCAGGGCGGCCATATGGTCGGCCAGGTTTTCCCCATGGACGCGGCGCGGCGGGTGCAGGGCGCGGTAAAGGCCGGGCCGTTCGGCCAGGAAGCCGGGATGGGCGGCCAGGTAGGTGGCCACGCGAGCCGCCTCGGCTTCGGGAGATTCGCGGGCGGGATCATCCGGCTTGGATGCGGGGCGGGTCATTGGGGGCAGTGTGCCAGGGGCGCCGGGGGGAGGCGAATCCGTGCTGTCAGGGGGAATGCGTGGGCCCGTGCAGCCGGCCCATTGCTTCCGACAGGTGCTGCGCGAAGCCGGAAGCGGCAGCCGGTAGCACCGCCTCCGCCCGAGCATAGAGGCCCAGGTCGCTGTGGATCGGGGCGCGGCCCTGGCGCAGCGGCACATGCGCCAGCCGCCCGGCCTCCAGCTCCGCCTCCAGCCCCACTCGCGTCATGAAGGCGATGCCGAGGCCGCGCAGGACCATCTGTTTCATCAGCTCCACGGAACCGGCCTCGTAGCGCACGCCCTCGCGCCCCTGCAGCAGGGCGTCGAGCTGCTCGCGGTTCGCGAAGTTGCCGCGTGGCAGGATCAGCGGCATCCCGTCGCAATCCGCGAGGCCAAGGGCAGCACGGCGCGCGAGCGGGGAATCCGGCGGCAGCACCGCACCCAGCCCCACCCGCGCCACCGCGATCTGCCGCAGGCCGGGGCGCCGCCGCACCTCGAAGGCAAGGCCCAGATGCGCGTCGCCGGAGAGGATGGCATCCGGGATCTCGGCGCTGCCCAGGATGCCGGTGCTGACCGTCACGCGCGGCTGGCGGGCGCCGAGGGCCGCCAGCGCCTCCGGCACCACGCGGTGGCACAGCCCCTCCAGCGTCACCAGCTCCACATGGCCGGTCCGCAAGCCGTGCAGCGCGTCCAGCTCCCCGCGCGTGCGTTCGGCATCGCGCAGCACGGTGCCGACATGCTGCGCCAGCACCTCCCCGGCCGCGGTCAGCCGCAGCCCGCCCGGCAGGCGGTCGAACAGCTTCGCGCCCAGCTCCTCCTCCAACCGCAGGATCTGCCGGTTGACGGCGGAGGAAGCGACGTTCAGCCGTCTTCCAGCCTCACGGATGGAGCCGGCGCGGCGGACCGCGTCGAAATAGGGGATGGCCGGGGCATGGATGCGGAGCCCGCGCGGCCGGATGGATGCTGCTGCCATATCAGCATCAGATTGCGCGAAAATTTCTGCTTTTGCGAGCGGCGGCGCCGGGTCTTTGATGGCGCTTGCGTTGGAGAGGCCCCATGCCCATCCCGACCGGTCCCGATACCGGCTCCCCAAGGCCCGTCGCGGCGCAGCTTGCCGAAGTGGTGGCGCATACCGCCCTGAACGCGGAGTACCGCCACCTCGTCCTGCGTTGCGCGGGGCCTGCCCCGGCGGCGTGCCCCGGGCAGTTCTTCCAGCTCCTCTGCCCGACCCCGCCGGGGGAGGCGCCCTTCCTGCGGCGCCCGATGAGCCTCTACGGGGCGGATGCGCGGGCCGGGACCGTTGCTTTCCTCTATAAGGTGACGGGCGCCGGCACGCGCGGGCTGGCCACCTTGTCGCCGGGCGACACGCTCGACATCCTCGGCCCGCTCGGCCACGGCTTCGTGCTCGATCCCTCCTGGCGGCATGTGGTGGCGGTGGGGCGCGGCGCGGGGCTTGCCACACTCGCGCCGCTGGGCGCCGCCGCGCGGGCCGCGAATATCGGCGTGACCGCCCTGCTCAGCGCAAGGCGCCCGGAGCTGGTGGTCTCGGATGACGTCTTCCGCGCCCAGGGCGCCCAGGTGGTCACCGTGACGGACCAGGAGGGCACCAGCGGCCCCGCCCATGTGGAACGCATCCTGCGCGGCCTGATTGCCGAGGGTCGCTGCGACGCCTTCCTCACCTGCGGCTCGGCCCGGCTGCTGCGCGTGCAGCAACGCCTGGCGCGGGAATTCGGCATCCCCGGCCAGGTGGCGCTGGAACAGCAGATGGCCTGCGGGCTGGGCATGTGTTTTTGTTGCGTACGCGATTTCGATCTGGGTGGTGAGATCGTCCACAAGCGGGTCTGCTGGGACGGCCCGGTCTTTGATCTGCTGGAGGCGGTGGCATGACCGAGATGAGCGTGCGGATCGGCGGGCTGACCCTCGCCAACCCCGTGATGCCGGCCTCCGGCACCTTCGCCGAGGGGTTGGCCCTGGCGGCCGACCTGAACCGCCTTGGCGCCCTGGTGACTAAGACGATCACGCGGGAGCTGCGCGCCGGGAACCCGCTGCCGCGCGTGGCGGAGACGCCGGGTGGGATGCTGAACGCCATCGGCATCCCGTCCAAGGGCGTGCCCTATTTCCTCGATCACACGCTGCCGGCGATGCGCGCCTTCGCGCCGCCCCTGGTCGTCAGCATTTCCGCGCCGACGGCGGAGGGCTTCGCGAGCCTGGCGGCCGATCTGTCCGTGCCCGGCGTCGCCGCCATCGAGGCGAACATCTCCTGCCCCAATATCGAGGAGGACGGGCGTGCCTTCGCCATGCGCGCGGAATCGACCGAGGCGGTGATCCGCCGCCTCCGCGCCGCGACGGACCTGCCGCTCTGGGCGAAGCTGACGCCCAACACCGGCGACGTGCCGGAGGTGGCCCGCGCGGCCGAGGCTGCGGGGGCGGATGCGCTGGTGGTGGCGAATACCATCCTGGCCATGTCCGTGGACCTCGCGACCTTCCGCCCCCGGCTGGGCAATGTGATGGGCGGGCTGTCGGGCCCGGCGATCAAGCCGATCGTGCTGCGGCAGGTCTATCAATGCGCCCGGGCCGTCCGGATCCCCGTGATCGGCTGCGGGGGCATCTCCACGGCCGAGGATGCGGCGGAATACATGATCGCGGGCGCGACGGCCGTGCAGGTGGGCACCGCGACCTTCCTGCATCCCGGCGCGATGGAGGCGGTGATCGACGGCCTCGACCGCTTCTGCGCCGCACGCGGCATCGCCGGGGTGGCGGAGCTGACCAGCGCGATCAGCCGCGAGGAAACGGACGAGGCGGAGCTGGAATGGACGGAACCCCCGGCATGAGCGCGGCCCTCGACCTTTCCCCCGACCGGGCGCTGGCCGAGCGGCTTTTCGCCCGGCTGGCGGAGGCCACCGGCGACGGCGTCGGCATCACGCGGGAGAGCTACGGGCCCGGCGAATCCCTGGCGCTCGACATCGTGGAGGCGGAGGCCCGCGCCCAGGGCCTGCATACCGAGCGGGACGCGGGGGCGAACCTCATCGTCACCCTGCCGGGGCGTGATCCGTCCCTGCCGGTGATCGCCTGCGGCTCGCATCTCGATTCCGTGCCCCAGGGCGGGAATTTCGATGGCGCGGCGGGGGTGATCGCGGGGCTGATGGCGCTGGCGCGCTTCCGGGCGGAGGGCTTCGCGCCCATGCGCGGCATCACGCTGATGGCCCTGCGCGGGGAGGAAAGCGCCTGGTTCGGCCGCGCCTATATGGGTTCCGCCGCCCTGTTCGGCCGCCTTTCGGCCGAGGACCTCGCCACCCCGCATGTCGCCTCGGGCCGCCCGCTGATCGACCATATGCGCGATGCGGGCGTGGATGTGGACCGCGTGGCGCGGGGCGAGAAGCTGCTGGATCCGGCCAGCATCGCGGCCTGGCTGGAAATCCATATCGAGCAGGGGCCGGTGCTGGTTGCCCGCAACCTGCCGGTGGCGATCGTCACGGGCATCCGGGGCAATATCCGCCACCGCTCCATCGAATGCATCGGCGAGGCCGGGCATTCCGGCACCATCCCGCGCTGGCTGCGCCACGACACGGTCTTCGCGACGGCCGATCTGATCACGCGGCTGGACCGCCACTGGCGCACCTTGTTGGAACGGGGCCGCGACCTGGTGGTGACAACCGGCGTCATCGGTACGGACCCGGCCGAGCATGCCCTGGCCCGCATTCCCGGCCGGCTGCGCTTCTCCATGGAGGCGCGGAGCCAGAGCGTCGAGACGCTGGAAGCCTTCTACGACCTGTTTCTCTCGGAATGCGCCGGCATCGCGGAAGAGCGGGGGGTGGAGTTCCGCCTGGACCGCCGCCTTGATTCCGCCCCTGCCCGGATGGATGAAGGGTGGATCGAGCGGCTGCGCGCCGGCCTGCGGGCCATGGGCATGCCGGACGAGCCGATCCCGAGCGGCGCGGGCCATGACGCCGCGGTCTTCGCGCAGGCGGGAATCCCCAGCGCGATGATCTTCATCCGCAACCAGCACGGCTCCCACAACCCGCGGGAGGCGATGGAGATGGAGGACTTCCTCATCGGCGCCGAACTTCTCCGACGCTGCCTGCGGGATGCCGCGGCATGATCGCCCCCGAAGAAACAGGCGCCGCCATGGCGCGCCTGCTGCTGGAGGGTGGCGCGGTGCAGGTCAGCCATGGGCAGCCCTTCATCCTGGCTGCTGGCTGGGCGAGCCCCGCCTATGTCGATTGCCGCATCCTGATCGGCGAGCCCCGCCTGCGCCGCGCCGCGACGGCGCTCGCCGCCGCCGCCATCGGCCGTGAACTGGGCGCCGCCCCACCCCAGGCGATCGCGGGCGCCGAGACGGCTGGCATTCCCTGGGCCGCCTGGCTGGCGGAGGCGCTGGACCTCCCGCTCCGCTATGTCCGCAAGCGCCCCCTGGGCATCGGCCGCAACGCCCAGGTCGAGGGCGGGCCGGTGGAGGGGATGCACACCCTGCTGGTGGACGACCTAATGACCGATGGCGGCAGCAAGGTCGCCTTCACACGCGGGCTCCGCTCGGCGGGGGCGGTGGTGACCCACGCGCTTTGCCTGTTCCACCACGGCACCTTCCCTGGCGGGGCGGAGCGGCTGGAGAAGCTGGGCCTGACCCTCATCCCGCTGGCGAGTTGGCGTGACCTGCTGGCGGTGGAAGGGCCCTCGGCCTTGTCGGCCTCTGACCGCGCGGTGTTGGAGAAGTTCCTGGCGGACCCGATTGCTTGGTCCGCGGCGCATGGCGGGCGGGCCACGATGCTGAAGCCGGCTCTGTAATACCAACCTCCCTGGGTGGAAAGCGGCTGTACAAGGCGCATCGCTTGGCTGTCCGCTCCACCTCTGTCAGCGGACGTAGAAACGAGTTGTCTGGGCTCACGTCTGGTGGCGTAGTCTGGCCGAAAGCGGCCGCTTTCGAGGGTTGACGGGGCAGAAGCAGCCCTTCGACGATCACTCGATCGGAGCGTTGGTTCTGCCCAACTTGACCTTCCCAAGCGCGTGCCGATCGCTGCCAGCGTAGCTGCCGACGCAGCAGACTAACGGAGCGCGACCATCTCGCTGTCGGGCACGACGATGTCGCCGCTGTGAACCCAGGTGTCGTCGCGGCCGTTCCGGGCATAAACCTCGAAGGGGATCAGCTTTGGCTCCGCACGGGGAGGGGCCTCGCCCTCGTAGGGACTGTTCCGCGTGTAGCCGCTGTTCTCCGTCCCGTCGCTCTTGATGAAGGGCAGGATGATGATCCTCCCGTAGTTCCGGGAGACGATGGGTCCCTGGACCCAGAGGGTCGCGCCCGGACTGCGCCCGTTCCGGTCTCGGCGGACGACCTCCCGGAGGCGCCACTCGCCGTCCACCCACTGGTAGGCGACGTGACCGAAGACGACGAGCTCCTTGCCTACCTGCCGGGCGCGATCCAGGGCGGCAAGCACGTCGGCCCTGTGCAGCAGATCCAGTTCCTTGCTCTTGATGACGGTCAGGAGTCTCGGCCGGATGATGTGCCACGGGCTGTTCCAGTCGACGACTGGCCCGTATGCATCGGCCAGGGCGGCCATCCTGGCTTTGTCGGTGCGCGACGAGACCGGGAAGGACCGGCACTTCTCCTGCCAGTGGAGACCATCCTCGGAGGAGAGAAGGTTCGGCCACCCCTCCTGGCGAACGATGAGGTGCCGTAGCCAGGGTTCGCCCGAAAGGACCTCATGGATCTGCTCCAGGACGTCCTCGGGGTCCTGGCAGGCCAGAGATCCATCGGGTGCCGAGTTGCCGATGAGCCTGAGGTCGGCACGGCGAGGAGGGGCGGCGAGACCGCGCCCAGCGGCGAAGGCCGGAGCCATCGCGCGGATGAACTCGTCCTCACGCTCCCGGCGTTCATGGCGCTCCCTCTGCTTCTGCTCCCGCAGGCGCTTATCCTCGAGAACGGAGATCCAATAATCGGCTAGGGATTGCGGCGTGAAGCAGCCACTAAGGTAGGCGTCTTCCAGTTTCGAGCCAGCCCCTGAGAGATCGATGCCCTGAGCCTTCAGGATGTCTTGGGCCTCCTCGACGGCCACCTCCACGGCCCGGTAGCTATCGGCCAACTCCAGGGCTCCGGGTGTTCCCTCACCCTTGCTCGTCTGCAGATCGAGCACCCTGGTGAGCCTGTGCTGGGAGACATAGCGCGTGCCACCTTCCTGCAGAATCTGCTCGGCCTCGCCCGCCACCTGCAATCGCTCTAGGGTCCTCTGCGAACGCCTGTCCGCCTCGCGCCAGACCGTCAGCAGCGCCTCGGGCGTCTTGCGTTCCTCTGAGAAGAAGGCGTTTTCCATCTCGAACGCCGGTGGTTAGCATCGAGGCTCCTCTCGTTGAAGGAGCCTGCGTGTCTCCTCGGCCCACGTGCAGAACTGCAGGTAGGTCTCGGCCAGGGCACCGGGACTGATGGCTTCCTCGTCCGTCGTGGCGCGGCGGTACGCCCGATCGAGGACGCTCCGTTCGGCGGCCTGGACCCCCGCTTGCACCAGCAGTTCGACGGCTTGCGCAACGGCGTCGGCCCTCTCCAGGTCGTCCAGGGTCCGCTGTGCTTCGGCCTCGGACTTGTAGCTCGGGGTGAAGGGCTGGCCCGAAGGCGACGTATCCCGGCGGTGCCGCCACCAGCGCGCCCAGTTGGGCGCTGCCAGGAGTTCCGCGATGAAGAAAAGCTTTCCGTCCCGGCTCGGGTCCACCTTGCGGGCGAGGATGAATGCGGGACGGAAGCCGCGTGCCTCCGCTTCGCGCCAGCCCAAGTTTGCTTCTAATCCCATGCGCTTTTGCCACGATTACCAAAAACAATTCCGCCGATAGTCCTCTCCGCGGACCGCGGCGAGTTGGGTCAACAACCTTGTGGCACGTCAAGATCGCCCGCCGTGCCACGCATGAACGATCGGTCGCGGTCCATGCCGGTCGGAGGTGCAGGCTGCCGTGGCTGCTTTTGGGCGAAGGAGCAGAGAGGCTCACTGTCCGAGAAGGGCGGATACTGTTGAAAAAGTTTGCGACGACAGTTGAACGCCTATTTTGCTGCAACATTTGTTCGTGCTGAGGGTCCAGGCCAACATCAACTGCTTTCATTTTGGCTTCCGGCGGTTACTTCCCTTCGCGCCCACCTGCGGTCCGGACTTTTTCAACAGTATCGGCGCGAAGCGGCCAGTTTTGGCGCTCAGCAGCCTGTGACAGCCTCTTCTCCGCAATCGGACATCAGGGCCCAAGGCGGCGAACGTCTCAGTCGAGTCGGAACCCATCATGCACCGGGGCGGTTGTTATTG
>DATCMG010000613.1:0-2055 GCA_036563555.1 Roseomonas sp.
TGCCCCGCTGGAGAGCATCGGCCCGGAGGGCGAACTGACGCCAGAAATGATTGACCGCTGTGGCCCCATTGTCGCGCAGATGGGCACTGAGCCCTTCATCGCCGCACTGGAGAACGGCGCCGATGTCATTATCGCCGGCCGCGCCTGTGACGATGCGGTCTTTGCGGCCTTGCCCCTGCTACGGGGATTCGACCAGGGTCTGGCGCTTCATTGCGGCAAGATCCTGGAATGTGCTGGCCTGTCGGCCATTCCATACGACCTTGGGGAGCCGATGATCGGCACAGTGCATCGCGACAACTTCATCGTGGAGCCGGGTAATGCGCATCACCGCTGCACGACCGTTTCGGTTGCTGGTCACTCTCTTTACGAGCGCGGGGATTTCGAGTTCCAGCCCGGCCCTGGCGGCATGAACGACCTCAGCGGCACTTCCTTCGAGCAGATGGACGAGCGACGCGTGCGCGTGCGCGGCAGCCGCTTCGTGGCCGACCCCGTCTACAAGGTAAAGCTGGAGGCTGCCGAGCAGCTCGGCTTCCGCTCTATCGTCATGGTCGGCATCCGCGACCCCATTATGATCCGCGAACTCGACCCCTTGCTGGAGGAGACCGCGCAACGCGCTGAGGAGCGCTTCGGTCTTCGTGCACAAGGTATCCACCTGCGCTTTCGCGCCTATGGCCGTGACGCGGTGATGGGTCCCCTCGAACCGGGAGGCCCGCTTCCGCGCGAAATTGGCCTGATGATTGAGGCCGTTGCCCCGACACAGGAACTGGCAAATGGCGTGGCTATGTACTCACGTGGTCACCTGCAGCACGCGAGCTATCCCGGCATCCTGACCACTGCCGGCAACATGGCCTACCCCTTCTCGCCCTTCGGGATCCCAGTCGGCCCAGCCTACCGCTTCTCGGTCTACCACCTCCTGCAGTTGGCGAACCCACAGGAGATATTCCCCACGACTATCGAAGAGGTGCGGAACTGATGTCCCTCTCCAACCAGGGCGAAACACTCGACCGCATCGCCAAAGTTATCCGCAGCAAAAACGCGGGACCTTTCGAGATCACCTTCGACGTGATGTTTGATGATCCTGAGGCCTATGCTCGTGTGAAGCGTAGTGGTGTCATTGAGGCCGGCCGTATCGCTACCGCCTACCGCCTGCCCGTGAAGGACGTGCTGGTCTGCAAGCCCTTCGATGCGGCATTGGCCTTTAAGATCACCATCCGCCGGCCTGTGCCGTCGGGTGACCTGATGGACACGGATGTGTACGGCTGCCAGCAGCATGTGCCGTTAACAGGGATCGTGGTTCCGGTTGTATAGCACGACGTACCAGAAGCATCCCGGCGCTGCTGACTTTGTTGTGCACATCCTCACCGAGATGAAGGGAAGGAGCGGGAACTCATCTCCGAGCGGGCCTGGACGGCGCTAGCGGCTGCACGGGCGCGTGGGGCGGTGCTGGGCAGGGACAGAGGGTGGACGCCGCCGGGCCCGCCCTGTGCTGCGGCAGCGGCCACCTCCCGGGCCGACAGGGCCACTCGCACAGCGCATCGACTAGCGCTGGAACTGGAGGCGCTTCGGCTGGAGGGGATCAGCACGCGCCAGGGTCTTGCGCGAGCACTGACCCAGAAAGGGATAGCGACGCCCCGTGGGGGTGCCACATGGACCTGCGCTCGAAGTTCGAAGCTCAAGGCCAGACCCGGAGCTCAGCGCGTCCTGGCATCTACGTCGCCGGTGACTGGCCGCCATCCACGTTGAGTGCAACGCCAGTAATGAACGATGCCTGTTCGGACGCGAGGAAGCAGGCCGCGTTGGCGAACTCCTCCGGCCGACCCAGCCGTCCCAGCGGGATCTGCCTCGAACGGTTCGCGATGTAGTCCTCGAAGGTCAGGTCTGGAGCGTCGCGGTGATGGTTGCGCGCCCACTGGTCCGTCAGCACGAAGCCCGGGCAGAGGGCGTTCACGAGAATGCCGAACGGCGCGAACTCCGAAGCGAGCACCTTCGTCATCGCGATTCCGGCAGCGCGGTTAACGGCGGTGGGGGCTCCGCCCGCCCCGGGCGTCTTTCCGG
>DATCMG010000567.1:0-2948 GCA_036563555.1 Roseomonas sp.
TCGGCTCAATCGCCGAAACGCTGTCGGGCGGCGATGTCGGGGTGGAGGTGGTGATCCTCGACAACGGCTCCACCGACCGCACCGGGGCATTGCTGGACCGGATCGAGGGCGCGACAATCATCCGCAGCCCGACGAACCTGCACTTCCTTAAGGGCGTGAACCAGGCGGCGCGCTCGGCCACCGGGCGCACGCTGCTGCTGCTGAACAACGATGCGCAGCTTCTGCCGGGCGCCGTTGCCGCCGCTCTGCGGACGCTGGAATCGGCACCCGACATCGGTGCGGTGGGTGGGCGCATCATCCTGCCGGATGGCACGCTTCAGGAGGCGGGATCCATTCTCTGGCGCAATGGCGCCGCTTCGGGCTATGGCCGCGGACAGGACCCGAACGGGCCCGACTTCATGTTTCAGCGGGACGTGGACTACTGCTCCGGCGCCTTCCTCCTCACCCCCATGGATCTGTGGCGGAAGATGGGCGGCTTCGACGAGCGCTACGCCCCCGCCTATTACGAGGAGACCGACTACTGCCTGCGCCTGTGGGAGAGCGGGCGGCGCGTGGTCTTCGATCCGGAGGCGGCGGTCATCCACTATGAGTTCGGCAGCTCGGCGTCCTCCAGCGATGCGCTCGCGCTGCAGGCGGCAAATCGACGGATCTTCGTGCAGCAGCACCGGGAATGGCTGGACGGGCAGTTTCCCTTGGACCCGAATAACGTCGTCGCGGCCCGCACCGCGCGATCCGGCGGACCGCGCGTGCTGGTGATCGAGGATCGTGTCCCGAAGGTGGAGCTGGGAACCGGCTATCCGCGCGCCAACCGCTTGTTGCACGAATTGCTGCGGGCCGGTGCCGATGTCACGCTATTTCCGGTCTACCGCCATCCCGAGACCTGGCATGGCGTGCGCCGCGCGCTGGACAAGCGGATCGAGGTGATGCTCCTGGCCGATGCCTCCCAGCTCCGAACGTATCTGGAAGCGCGGCGTGGGCATTTCGACGCGATCATTGTCTGCCGCCCGCCCAACATGGCGTCCTTCGAGGAGGCGGTCGGCCCTGACCGGGACCTGATCGGAAAGGCGCGCGTGATCTATGACGCCGAGGCGCTGTTCGTCACCCGGACGCTGCAACGCCGCTTTGCCGAGGGTGATCCGGCCCCGGACCAGGAGCGGCACGAAATGGTCGCCTCCGAAGTCGCGCTCACGCGTCTCGCGGATTCGGTCATTTCCGTCTCTCCCATCGAGAGCGAGACGCTTGAGACCTATGGCGCGAAGGATATCCACATCCTCGGCCATGCGCTGGACGACGAGCCGCTGCCGACGGGCTTCGACGAACGGAGCCGGATCGTCTTCCTCGGCGCCATCCAGTCCGACGATGCGCCGAATGCGGACGCGGTGCGCTGGTTCGCGAACGAGATCCTGCCCGGGCTTCGCCGCGCGCTTGGGAGGGGGACACGACTGACCGTGATCGGCCAGGCCCAGGCCCCGAGCGTACGGGCGCTGGACGGCACGGCCATCGAGCTCATGGGCATGGTGGATGACCTGCGGGCGGCGCTGGCCGATGCGCGGGTGATGGTGGTGCCGAGCCGGCTGGGCGCCGGCATTCCGCACAAGGTGCATCAGGCGGCCATGCTCGGCATCCCGATGGTGGTCACCTCGCTCATCGCGGACCAGCTCGGCTGGAAGGATGGCCGGGAGGTGCTGATCGCCGACGATGCCGCCGCCTTCGCGGCCGCCTGCGCCCGCCTGCATGGCGACCGCACGCTGTGGGAGAGCCTGCGCCGCAACGCGCTGGAGCAGGTCCGGCAGGATTGTGCGCCGGAAGCCTTCGCCGCCACGGTGCGCGCGCTGGTGAAGGCCATGCCCATCACGCGCCGCCGGCCGGAGGCGGTGGTGGAGGCGGAGCGTCGCCTCGCTCCACCCCCGGCCGCGAAGGAGGAGCCGAACACCAGCCGCCCGGCCGAAGCCGATTTCAGCCTCGCCATTCCCTTCGATTTTCCACCGATGCAGGCGCCTGCGCCCCGGGTCGCCGTGATCTGCCACCTTTATCACCCCGAGATCGGCCGGGAGGTTCGTTCCTATCTGCGGAACCTGCCCGTTCCCGCCAATCTCTTCCTCTCCACGGACACGGCGGAGAAGGCCGCGGTCATCCGCGCTGCCTTCGCCGATTGGGAGGGCGGCGCCGTGGAAACGCGGGTGGTGCCGAACCGAGGCCGCGACATCGCGCCGAAGCTCGTGGGCTTCGCCGATGCCTATGCGGATCACGACCTGGTGCTGCATCTGCATTCCAAGAAGTCGGACCACGCGCATTTCCTGGCGCCCTGGCGCGGCTTCCTTTTTGAGAACCTGCTCGGCTCGGAAGCCGCGGTGTCCAGCATCATCGACGCTTTCGCGCGCCTGCCGCAGCTTGGCATGGTGGCACCGCAGCATTACGAGGCCATCCGCCGCTGGCTCGGCTGGAATGGCAACTACGACCTGGCGCGGGATCTGGCGCGACGCATGGGCATCGCGCTCTCGCCCGTGCGCGCGCTGGACTTTCCGTCGGGCTCCATGTTCTGGGCGCGCCCGGCCGCGTTGAAGCCGCTGCTCGACCTCAAGCTCTCCTTCGAGGACTTCCCGGCCGAGGGCGCGCAGCTGGACCATACGCTGGCCCATGCCATCGAGCGGTTGTATTTCCTGACCTGCGAACACAGCGGCCATGCCTGGCTGAAGGTCGCGCAGCCCGCCCTCTATGGAAATACGAGCACGATCGTGACGGCGCGCAGCCCGGCGGAGCTGGAGCGGTTCCTGGGCGAGCACGGCGTAGCGCTGACCGGCCCCGTCCTGCTGCCGGTTCGCACGGAGCCCGCGCCGATGGTGACCCGCGTGCCGCCCGGCCTGGCGCGGCGGCTCGCGGGACGGGGATTCTGACCCTGTTCGGCCTGTTCCGGAAGCAGCCCGCCCCCATGGCGGCACGGCATGCGG
>DATCMG010000571.1:0-5808 GCA_036563555.1 Roseomonas sp.
CCCGGACGCCTTCTTCGACACAAACTTCTACCGCGCCAACAGCCCGGACGTAACGGCCGCCGGGCTCGACCCGCTGGCCCACTACAACGCATTCGGCTGGCATGAGGGCCGCAACCCCTCCAGCCACTTCAACACCCAGGCCTATCTTGCCGCCTATGCCGATGTAGCCGCAGCTGGCATCAATCCCTTGCAGCACTTTCTTCAGTATGGCGCGGCCGAAGGGCGATCAGGCTTCGGTGACCTTTTCTGACCCCTCCGGTTCTTGACAGGCCGCGGCCAAAATCGGAGTCGTACGGCGGCTGTCAGCACGGGACCGTCCCTGTCCAGTGTCCCAGGCGCCCAGCAGGGCGGAAGCGGCGTCCCGCAGGCTTGTGCGGCCCCTACCAGGCCCGGAGGCAGCCATCGGCTCCTGCTGAACGACGCTGGCGGCCTGACGCCCCTGACCCTTCTGTGCCGCCTCCTCGGTCATGGTGGCTGCCTCCGGCTCGACGCCGATCGCCTGAAACCTGGCTGCGGTGATCCGCAGCACGATCCAGCTGCCATCCTCGTCCTGACGCCAGGCGAGATCACGGTACTCGGGAGAAGCGGGCACCTCCTTAACAGGCCGGCGTTCAGCAGGCTCCGGAACACCGCATACGACCCAGAGCCCCGCCCAAGGTCGGTCAGGGTGGCGCGTGAGCAGCGTCCCCGCTCCCGAGACGCTTCACTCCGTTCAGCGCGGCAGGCAAGCTAATCTGAGGGGCAAGGCAGGCGCCTGCTCGCCTCCCGTGGTTTGGGGTTCCGCGCGCCACGCCTAAATGGCCGCCTCGGTGGATCATACGGCCGAACTACACGGGCCAGGCAGGGTCGCGTCGTACTCAGTCCAGTTTGGCGCCTGGTGCCGCTGCTTGGGGACGTCGTGCCGGCAATCCGAGGTCGAGGCCCTGCCAGGCACGCTGGATGGGCGGAAGAGGAAAGAACCTACCTGAAGATCCTGGGTCGCTGTGCCTACCCGCATTGCGCAGCGAGCGGGCCCTTCACTCGGGAGGCGACGAACCTGGCGCGTCCTGGGCGTGGAAGCTGGACCTCGTAGCAGTGCAAGCAAGATGCAGTGCTGAAGCTGCTCGGAGGTGAGAACCTGGAGGGAGTCACGTGAACGCTGAGTTTCACGGCCCCAGCCTTGATAAACCGGCGCAATGCTCGCCCGACAGGCATAGGCACGCCCGACGACACTGCCCACCGACGGGCAGGCGTTGAAGGGCGAGCGGCTCAAGGCGCCGCTAGGCGAGATCTTGACCAGGCGCGAGTTGCTGAGAACCAAGATGCCGACACTTGGAAGTGGCAACCCTGTGCCTCAAGCATCGTGGAACCACTCCGTTGCGCTGACTGGAGAAACCCAGCATCTGACCTTTCGAGAACGCCCAAAAATAACCACTTGCTGGCTCTAGCCCTGTTCGGAGCCGCCATAGCGGCGTCCGAACGGAACCAAGGAGCATGCGTGGCAGGGTTAGACAATTGGCCGAGGTAGCAGGCAGGTATGAGCTTCGCGGGCCGTTGGGCGATGGCCACGGAGGAGCGGTCTTCAATGCCTACGACCGCATGCTTGACCAGGTGGTAGCGGTGAAACTGCTTGAGCTGCCGCTCAGGGACAAAACGGCCTACGTTGAAGCCGCCACGCGGTTTTACGCCGCTGTCCAGGCTGCGGCCAAGCTCACTCACCCGTGCATCGTTCCAGTCCTCGACTACGGCGAGAGCGCAGAACATGCATGGATCGCAATGGAGTTGGTCGAGGGAATCTCACTCAAGCAGGCACTGGAGCGCGGCGAGCATTACACGATGCCGGATATTTTGCGACTGATGGATCAGATCCTGTCGGCCCTGGAGTACTCGCACGAGCGCGGGGTAGTCCACTGCAACCTGAAGCCCGACAGCATCATGCTAACATCCACTCCGGGGACGGACCAGATCACCGCCCGACTCACCGGCTTCGGCGTCGAGGCAAACTCGATCACTCTCAATGGTGCTATCCCCGGCACGCCCGCCTATATGGCGCCTGAGCAATTCGGCGGTAGGGTTGACGAGCGTGATGATGTCTGGGCTGCTGGGGTCGTATTCTACGAGTGGCTTACAGGCCAGAGGTCGTTTGAAGGCGACCACGCGACCGTCAGCCTCAAGGTCGCGACGGTCGACCCGCCGCCGCCGTCGCACCTTACGCCGCTCCCGCCTGCCGTCGATGCGATCGTCGCCAAGGCCATGGCGAAGCGCCTAGGCGACAGGTATCAATCCGCCGCCGAGTTCGCCGCCGCGCTGCGCGTCCTGCAGCTGGCTGTTTCCCCTGGCGTGCCTTCCGTGCAAGCCGCCTCCCCGCCACTGTCACTGCAGGCACGCCGCGGACGCCCGGCGCTGCGCGCAGAGGCAGTGGGCCGCAGTTCCTCTGCCACAGAGCGTGTCCGCCGGAGCCGTCGCTCGCTGTATCTGGCCTTCGGCGCAGGTTTCAGCGTCTGCGCTCTGATCGGCTTGGTGCTGGTCGGCCTGACCTTACAGCGCGCGCCCAGTCGGACGGCTTGGCCGTTCAGTCAGGCGGCAGAGGCGGTGCGTCAGACAGACTGCGCCCTGCTCCAAATTGATTCGGCCGACGATCATATCGCGGTACGCGGCATCCTGCGGAACAGATCTGCGGATGCGCTGCGTAAAACGGTCGCAGCTTACGGATTGCCCCCTGACAGTGCGCGGCTCGAGTTTCGCACCTTCGACGCAGATTTCTGTGACGTGCTCCGGACAGTCCGCCCGATCGCTGTACTTGGCGATGAGTTGCCACGCATCACCTTGGAGAGCCCCGACCCGCTGCCCGCCGGGAAAAATCTGCGCTTCCGTGTGGAAACGCCGGGCCGGCCAACCTACCTGCACGTCTACTTCTTCGGTTCGACTGGTCAGGTGGGCAACATGGCGCAGTCGAGCCAGCGTCACCGCGCTTATTCGAGCCTCGACTTCGGCGAGTCATACTGGACGGCTGCTCCTCCCTACGGTACCGGCCTGCTGGTCGCCATTACCTCAGATGACCCGCTCTACACGAACCGGCGCGGGCCCGTTGAACGGCCTTCCGACGTACTTGCCGCCCTATCTGACGCGATCGAAACGGCACAGCGCACGGGTAAGCACATGGGGGCGCGGGTTATCACTGCCACCTCCGTTCCCCCGCTATAGGAGATCGAAATGCGTGTCCTCACCGGGGCTTTTCTGGCATCGCTCATCGTCGTCCCGGCTAATGCGCAGATCAACCTCGCGCCCGCCCAACAGGACTCGGCCCCCGCTCTGCCACTTCCCATGCCGGAAGTGGGCTTGCCGCGAACTGTGCCACAGGTGAGCTCCGAGGCGCGCCTGCGGCAGGTCGAGCGGCGGCGCAGGCGCGAAGAGCAACGCCAGCAACGGGCGGACGAAGCGTGGCAACGACGAGAGGCGGAACAGCGGACCGAGGCGACCGTACCGAGGGAGCTTCCGGGCAGCGGTGAAAACCTGGGCAGCCGGCCGGCCTTGGCCGGCATGTTGACCGACCCGAACAGTCGCTGCTCCGTCTATGTGCCAGGTGCGCCACAGGGCGCCTCGGTGCAGTGGTCCGGGCCGTGCCATGAGGGCCTCGCCAATGGCGTGGGCGAGTACCTGCTTACCGTCGGTAGTCAGACCGTGTCGAGCACCTGGGGTGCGTTCACCGCAGGGCGGGTGAATGGGCCGGGCATGCGGATCCTCTCGAACGGTGATCTCTACAATGGCGAGTTCCGCGACGGGCGAGCCAGCGGTCGGGGTGTGCTGCAATTCCGCGGCTCGGACGGCAGCACTTATGAGGGCGAGTTCCGCGACGATCTGCCGAGCGGGCAGGGCACGCGGACGTGGCGCAACGGCGCGCGCTATGCGGGCCGGTGGGTGGCCGGAGTGCCGCATGGCGTCGGTACGATGAACTACGGCAACGGCACGAGCTACGCCGGTGGGTGGCAAAACGGCCAGCGCAACGGGACCGGAACAATGAACTACGGCGGCGACATCACCTACGAGGGCGAGTGGGTTAACGACCAGCGCAGTGGAATAGGTACATATCGCTGGTCCGGCCCGAACGGCATCAGCGGGGTCTATGTGGGTGCGTGGCGCAACGACATGCGCAACGGCCTCGGCTCCGAGATACTCACCAGCCAAAATGCCCGTATCGACGGAAGTTTCGTCAATGACAGGGCACAGGGCCGGGTCGTCTACACCAGCGCTGGAAGACGTTTCGATGGAGAGATTTACGACGGCTGTCTGCGAAGCGGCGGGCGCGTGATGCGCGTCATCATGGGGGGGCAGGGCGAGTGCCGATAGGCGATCCTGCCTGAGGTGACGCGCTCGAACTTTCGTCGGGTGACGACCTTGGCGGGGATAGGTGATCGCCAGCATAGCCGGCCGCAATCAGATCGCTCTTTATCTCTGCCAAATCGGACGGGCTGGTCAGTCGGCGCCCACCCGGTAATCGAGGCCTGCTAGTCCGTGTTCCCCTGGCAATCATCCCCGCCCTCACCACTGTTAGTTCGCGGAACCCTGAAGGCTGCAAGCGCCGACCAGAGCGCTTAGGGGGCAGCGGCGGTGGCCTTGGCGATGTGCTCGCCGCCCTGCCCACAATTCAGCTCGGCGTCGGGGATGACCCACGATGCGAACGGCTGGTTCAGCGCGGGCAGAAGTAAACTTGCATGTCGTTGCAGTGCACCAGATAACATCGGCCAAAGTGACCGAGCCACTCCACCAAGATGCTTTTAGACTCGGAGTGGGCGTCCCGTGCGCTGGACGCCCACTCCCGCCAAATCGAAACCTAACGCAGAGGCC
This sequence comes from Roseomonas sp., assembly GCA_036563555.1. Classification (GTDB taxonomy): domain Bacteria; phylum Pseudomonadota; class Alphaproteobacteria; order Acetobacterales; family Acetobacteraceae; genus Roseomonas. The sequence goes on from DATCMG010000571.1 coordinate 4,825, forward strand.
AAGCGTACATGAGGCCTCCGCGCGTCCAGAGATTGTTAGCCCCCCGCGCAAGACCTATGGGCGTATTAGGGCCGATGGTCCGATCGTATAGCTCGCCGTAGTTCCCCACCGCCCGGATAGCGTCATAAAGCCAATTCGGCTGGAGCTTGATAGCCTGCCCGAGGTCTGGAATCGCGCCCAGCAGGCGGCGGACTGCCGGATTAGAACTGCTGGCGCGCATCTGCTCGGCATTTGTGCTCGTCACACCGAGTTCTTCCGCCTCGATCAAGCCATAGAGCACCCAGCGGATGACGTCGAACCACTCCTGGTCGTCCCGGCGCACGACGGGACCGTAGGGCTCCTTTGAGAAACGCGCTTCGAGAATGACATAGTCGTTGGGTCTGCTGAACTGGCTGCGTAGCGCCGCGAGTTGGGTGGCGTCGGTTCCGATGGCATCGCAACGCCCTGCCTGAAGCGCCTGAGCGTTGTCCTGCATGCGTTCCTGCAGCACTGGCGTGAAGCGAAGGTTGGCTGCCCGGAAGGCGTCTTGCGTGACCAGCTCATTGGTGGTGCCGGGAGACATACAGACCGTCATGCCATCCATTCCCCGGATGTCGGTGACGTTGGTGTCGCGACGCACCATAAAGCCATGGCCGTCATAGAGGTTCACGCCGACCATGCGGAGGCCGAGATTGGTGTCTCGCACCATCGTCAACGTCGTCTGGCGGATCAGGACGTCGATCTCACCAGACTGTAAGGCGGTGAACCGCTGTACGGCGGTGAGAGGAACGAATCGTACCTTGTTCGGATCACCGAGTACCGCTGCCGATACAGCGCGGCAGAGATCCGCATCCATGCCTCGCCAGATGCCCTGGCTGTCCGGGAGCGAGAACCCGGCTACGCCGACATTCACGCCGCAGGCAAGTACGCCGCGTTGCCGAACCGCATCCAGCGTCTGGCCGGCCCTTGCCGTGGTGCAACCCAGCGTCAAGGCCGCCACGGCCA
>DATCMG010000575.1:0-2905 GCA_036563555.1 Roseomonas sp.
CGAGCCCGGCCTTGGACATGCCGTAGGGCGCGCTCTCATCCGTCGGCAGGTGCTGGGCGACGGAGGTGATGTTGATGATCTTGCTGCCGGCCGGCGGCTTCTGGCGGAGGAAGGCGCGGCAGCACCAAAGGGGGCCGAAGAGGTTGGTGCGGATCACCACCTCCACGTCCTCGTCGGCCAGTTCCGCCACGGGCTTCTTGCCGCCCATCCCCTTGCCGGCGTTGTTCACCAGGATGTCCGGCACCCCGAGCGCGCCCCGCGCGGCATCGAAGGCAGCATCGACCGCCTTCGAATCCATCACCTCAAGCTGGGTGACGAAAGCGCGGCGGCCGGCGGCTTCGACCCGCCGGGCCGTCTCGGCCGCGCCGGCCTCATCCGTGTGCCAGGTGATGGCGACATCAGCGCCCGCGCGCGCGAAGGCCACCGCGATCGCCTGGCCGATGCCGGAATCCGCGCCGGTGACGAAGGCCACCTTGCCCTGAAGGACCATCCCCACGCTCCATCTGCCCGAAGCCGGATGAAGCGCGGGAATGGGGGCGGGGTTGCGCCTCAGCCCTTGCGGCGCAGGCCCCGCAGGTTGGCGGAGACGCGGCGCTGCGCGGGCCGGGCCGCGGCGGCCATGACGGCGGTGAGGTGATCCCCCCGCATCACCGCGCGGCCGGCGGCGAACCAGCCATCGGCGAAGGCCCGCTGCTTCTCCAGCGCCATGCGGGTCAGCTCGGCGCCTGCCCCGTCGGGGCGGGCCATCAGGTCGAGGCTACGCAGGGTGAAGACCCAGCCTGCCTGCCAGGCGAAGAAGCCCCAACTGGCCGGGTTGGTCACAGCTTCGCCATGACCGCTTCGGCGCTGCTCACCTCGAAGGCGCCGGGCTGCTCCACCCCGACATAGGTGACCTTGCCGTCCTTCGCGATCAGGGCGAAGCGCTGCGACCGCACGCCCATTCCGCGGGCGGTCAGGTCCATCTCCAGTCCCAGCGCCTTGATGAAGTTGGCCGAGCCATCGGCCAGCATCACCACATCATTCGTCACGCCCTGGTCCTTGCCCCAGGCCTGCATCACGAAAGCGTCGTTCACCGCCACGCAGGCGATCCTGTCCACGCCCTTGGCCTTCAGCGCCGCGGCCTGCTGCACGAAGCTCGGCAGGTGCTTGGCCGAGCAGGTGGGGGTGAAGGCCCCAGGCACGCCGAACAGGACCACGGTGCCGGAGCCGAGGAGGGTGGCGGCATCCACCTCCTTCGGCCCCTCATCCGAGGCCTGCATGAGCTTGACGGAGGGGATGGCGTCGCCGGGCTGGATGGACATGGGAATCCTCGGAGGTCGGCCGGCAGTTTCGGCGCCCCTCCGGCCCCTCTGTCAACACGCGGCCCGGCTTTTCCTTGCCCGCCATGCAACAGGACCGGGTTGCAGCCCCCCTGCCCTGCCGCCATCTTCCGAGCATGACCCGGCGCCCGAAGGACAAGGCTCCCCCCCCGCTTCCCATCGAAGATGAGGACGAGATCGAGGGGATGGACGAGCAATCGCCCCCCATCCAGCTCTCCCGCATGGCCAAGCCAGGCCCGGCGGAGGAAGGGTGGCTTGGCGGCCAGATCCTGATTGCCATGCCCAGCATGGAGGACCCGCGCTTCGCCCGGAGCGTGATCTGCCTCTGTGCCCATTCGGCCGAGGGCGCGATGGGCATCGTGCTCAACCGCGCCATCGAAAACCTGACTTTCGACGAGCTGCTGAAGCAGTTGGACGTCACCCCCATTCCGCCCCAGCGCCGTATCCGGCTGCATGCCGGCGGCCCGGTGGAGGGTGGGCGCGGCTTCGTGCTGCACACCCAGGACTGGTCGAGCGAGGGCAGCCTGACGGTCGAGGGCGGCTTCGCCCTGACCGCCAGCGTGGACATCCTGAAGGCGATCGCGGGCGGCGGCGGGCCGCGGCAGGGGCTGCTGGCCCTCGGTTACGCCGGATGGGGGCCGGGGCAGCTCGAGAGCGAGATCCAGCATAACGCCTGGCTCAGCGTTTCCCCCGATGAGGCGATCCTCTTCACCGATGAGGACCAGGACGCCAAATGGCGGCGGGCGCTGGCGAAGCTCAAGGTGGATCCGTTGCTGCTGGTGGATACGGCCGGGCGGGCTTGAGGGGGCCAAACCCAGGTCGGGGTTGACAGGGGGGGGCTGCCTGCCCCTCTTGCCGCCCCGAACAAGACCAACCCAGGGTTCCCTGCCCCATGCACGCCTACCGCACCCACACTTGCGGCGCGCTCCGCGCCGCCGACGCCGGCAGCACCGTCCGGCTTTCCGGCTGGGTGCATCGCAAGCGGGACCATGGCGGCCTGCTTTTCATCGATTTGCGCGACCATTACGGCCTGACCCAGTGCGTGGTGCCCCAGGGCTCCCCGGTCTTCGAGGCCGCGGACCGGCTGCGCCCGGAGAGCGTCATCACCGTGACCGGGCAGGTGGTCGCGCGCGATGGCGCCACCATCAACCCGAAGCTGCCGACCGGCGAAGTCGAGCTGCGCGTCGCCGAGCTTTCCGTGCAGTCCGCCGCCGATGTCCTGCCGATCCAGGTGGCCGGCGACCAGGAATTCCCGGAGGAGCTGCGGCTGCGCTACCGCTTCCTCGACCTGCGGCGGGAGAAGCAGCACCGGAACCTGATGCTGCGCTCGGGCGTGATCGCCTCCATCCGCCGCCGGATGATCGAGCAGGGCTTCACCGAGTTCCAGACGCCGTTGCTGACCGCGTCCTCCCCGGAGGGTGCGCGGGACTGCCTCGTTCCCTCCCGCCTGCATCCGGGCAAGTTCTATGCGCTGCCGCAGGCGCCGCAGATGTTCAAGCAGCTGGCGATGGTGGCGGGCTTCGACCGCTACTTCCAGATCGCCCCCTGCTTCCGCGACGAGGCGGCGCGCGCCGACCGCTCCCCGG
>DATCMG010000578.1:0-2043 GCA_036563555.1 Roseomonas sp.
GGCGGCGTCCGGCCACTATGCGCCGGCTCCGATCGGGTCGCCATCCAACCCCGGACCAAGAGCCAGCCTGCCCCCAACTCGCCTTCCCCGCGTGTCGCAACGGCTGCACGCTGCTCGCGTTGCGCCAGCATGGACCCTTACGATCTGCTACCCAATGTCCGGCAGCTTGCATTCTTCCCTCATATCCGCGACCTGGCCATCGCTTACGCCCTCGCATTCCTGATCGGCTGGAACCGCGAGCGAGAGGACCGGAGCGCCGGCCTACGCACCTTTCCACTGGTTGCAATCGCGGCTTGCGGCTTCGTCCAGGCAACCGAGGGGCTGTTGCACGGCGAACCCGAAGGCATGGCCCGGGTCGTCGAGGGCATCATCGGTGGCATCGGCTTTATTGGTGGCGGTGCGATCCTCAAAGGCGGAGGAGAGGTGCACGGAACGGCAACAGCGGCCAGCCTCTGGGCAACCGGCGCGATCGGCATAGCAACAGGCCTCGCGGCCTATGACGTTGCACTCGTCATATGCCTGTTCACGGTGCTCACGCTTTATGTCCTCAGCAGGTTGAAGCCAAAGGACCAGAATGGATGATGCGGTGACACGCGCCACAAGAGATGGAGCCTGACCTGAAGGATCCGCAAAGCCAACTGTTCGGCTTTCCCGAAGCGCAGGCACCTGGTTGCAACGCGCGCCTGCATTGTCGGCCCGCGCAGTTCGGCCAGGTCTGGGCCGGCCAGTAGCGCGCGGCCGTCCTCACGAGGTGCGACGGTACGGCGCGGAATTGGGTCCGCCAACTCTGGGTTGCGTCCCGTCCATGGGGCGGGCAACGTGCCGCAGCCCCGCAACCGCGGTCTGGATCAGCTCGGCGTCACCGCCCTCCGCATAGACGGCGTGGGCTGGGTAGGAGAACTCCGGCGCGTCCCGGACCAGTTCCAACCTACCGCTGTCCAGATGCGGCTGGACTGCCCCGAGCCGGAAGTACCCGGTTCCGCCGGCCTGGAGGATGTAGCCCAGCCCGAGCGGCCCGAGGCTGACGAAGAGGCCCGGATCAGCCGACACGGGGTGGCCCCGGCCGTGCTGGAGCGCGAAGGTCGGCCCCCAATCCACCTGGACGTAGTCAGCCCTCCTGCCATCGGCTCCGGGCGGCGTAGCCACCATGACAAGCCGTTCCTCGGCGACGAGCTCGACTTTGAGCCCGGGCCGGTAGCGCGGCTCGTAGACGACGGCGATGTCGAGGATACCCTGGGCCACCTGGTCCATCAGCTCCTCCGGCAACCCGATCGTGGCACGGAGGGCGACATCCTCGGCCGAGCCCCGCATCCACACCAGCCAGGGAAGGAGAAGGGTATCCCAGACACTGAGCTCCCCGCCGATCGCGAGCACGGTCCGGCGGCCAGCCGGCACGGCGACCTGATGGCGGGCCCGCTCCCAGAGCTGGACGAGCGCCGGTGCATGCCGGAGGAACTGCTCGCCGGCCGGGGTCAGTGACGCTCCAGCCTTGCTCCGCACGAAGACCGGCCGCCTGAGCTGTTCCTCCAGGGACCGGATGCGGGCGCTGACGGTCGTCTGGCTCAGATGCAGGCGTTCGGCGGCCCGCACGAAGCTGCCCGTGGCGACGATGGCAAGGAAGGTCCGGGCGAGTTCGATGTCCATGGTGCCGCCCCGGTCCTTCCAGCAAGAAAGCCGCAGTGAACGGTCAGATAAATTCGTTTGTCCACTGGTTCGGTGAATGCCAGGGTCAAGGGAGGCCTCTGCTCCTGCAGGACGGGAAACCGCGGAGCAGGCCGGAGCGGCGGGCCTCACGGAGGTGGATGCAGCATGTCCGGGCAGACCGACTTCCTGGACCTCATGATCGGGCTGCGGGCGAGGCGCGAAGCATGCATTGTCGCCGCGGTGATCGAACCCGTTGCGAAGGCGCCGCTTGCTGCCGGCGGCGCCATTCCCGCTGGATGGACCGGCAGTTGCTGCACGAAAGCCGCCCTGGGTGAGGCGGGGCTGGAGAATCAGCCTGATGAATATCGCAGAACTCCGCCCCATGTCGGTCAGGGGGGT
>DATCMG010000582.1:0-6453 GCA_036563555.1 Roseomonas sp.
ATCCAGCCAAGCACGCACATCGCATCGGTGATGGTCGGCCGCGTGCCACCGCGGCCGTAGCAGGCCGGGCCCGGCGTGGAGCCCGCGCTCTCCGGTCCGACCGTAAGGCGTCCAAGCGCATCCACCGCAGCGATCGACCCCCCGCCCTCGCCGATGGAAGAGACGGCGACGGTTGGGATGTATACGGGAAAGTCGCCGATCTTCTCCCCGCTGCCGTAGCCTGGCGTGCCGTCCAGGATCACCGCCACGTCGGCACTGGTGCCGCCGATATCGACGCTCATCGCACGGGGGATGCCGGCCTGGCGCGCCACCAAGCCCGCGCCGATGGCGCCGGCCGCGGTGCCGGAGAGCAGCATCTCCACGCAGCGCGTCTTGCCGAGCTCAGCCCGCATGACGCCGCCATTCGACTTCGTCACCATCGGCTCCGCCTCGACGCCCGCGCGCTTCAGTGCGGCTTGGAGGGAGCCGAGATAGTGGGCGACTCGCGGCTGCACATGGCCGTGCACGCAAGCGGTTACCGTGCGCTCGTATTCGCGGATGATCGGCCAGACATCGGCCGAGCAGTAGACCGGCAGATCCGGACGCCGTGCCGCGATGATCTCCTTGGCCGCGTGCTCATGCGCCGGGTTTCGCCAGGCATGCAGCAGGGCCAGCACGATCCCCTCGGCGCCCAGCGCCTCCGCCTGCGCCAGCGCTGCCTCGACACTGGAAGGATCGAGCGGCTCGGCCTCGCTGCCATCCGCGAGCAGGCGGCCATCCACCTCCAGCACGCGCTCCCTTGGCACCAGCGGTAATGGGCGGCGGGAGAGGAGATGGTAGGGATCCGGCGTCTTCAGCCGTGCCAGCTCCAGCACGTCGCGAAAGTTGCGGGTGACCAGCAGCGCGAGGCGGATGCCCTTGCGCTGGATCACCGCATTGACGCCGACCGTTGTGCCATGGGTGAACCAGGCGATCTCCGCAGGGGTGATGCCGAAGCGGCGCCCAGCGCCTTCGAGCCCCGCGATCACTTCCGCCCCCGGCGTTCCCGGTGTGGAGAGCACCTTCAGGGTCGAGAGCGCGCCCGTCTTCTCGTCCAGCAGACAGAAATCCGCGAAGGTCCCGCCGATGTCCACGCCCACGCGGTATGCCATTCCGGTCGGGTCTCCCAGGGCTGCAACCAAAGGCTAGGCGCCCCGAAGCAGCACTGCAACGTTCGCGCGCTTGACGCAGCCGTGCCCTGGCCCGCAGCATCACCCGGCAGACGTGGGACGGAACCTGCGCGCCAAGCAAGGAGGCAAGGGCCATGCGGGAGATGTTGGAGACGGCAGGACCGGCCGGGACCAGCCGACGCGACCTGCTGCGCGCGGGGGTGGCCGGTGCCGCGCTGGGCACGCTCGCCCTGCCGGGCATGGCGGAGGCGCAGTCGCGCGGCGGGCGCATCACCTTCGCCAATGGCAGCGCCTTCGACACGATGGACCCGCACGCCACCTTCGATGTTGGCCGTGTGGGCTACCGCCTGAACCTCTATGACAGCCTGATGCGCTGGCTCGACAACCCGCCGAAGATCGAGCCCTGGCTGGCGGAATCTTTCACCGTCTCCGACGACGGCAAGCGCTATACATTCCGCCTGAGGCAGGGCGTGAAGTTCCACGACGGCGCGAATCTTACCGCCGAGGACGTGGTTTATTCGATGGAGCGTATCCTCGCGACCAACAAGCCGGTCACGGCGCTTTTCGCGCCGCTGATGGACCGAGGCTCGACGAAGGCGGTGGACAGCCGTACCGTCGAGTTTAACCTGAAGGCGCCGTCCGCGATCTTCATCGCGACCCTGCACGACCTCTACGTCGTGAACAGCGCGTTGGTGAAGCGCAACGAGCGCAACGGCGATTGGGGCCAGGATTGGCTGGCGCGCAACGATGCGGGTTCTGGCTCCTACATCCTCCAGCGCTTCGATCCCGCGCGCGGCTTCCTTGCCCGGCGCTTCAACGACCACTTCCTCGGCCCGGCGGGGCTCGAGGAGATCGACTTCCGCTACGTCGCGGAGGTGAACAGCCGCGTCCTCGGCCTGATCCGCGGCGATTTCCAGGGCACCGATCCCTACATGCCGCAGGACCAGATCAAGCGGCTAGAGAGCGACCCGAACATGAACGTGATGGAAGCGGAATCCACGCGCCTCTTCTACGCCACCTTCCACCACCAGCGCCCGCCCTTCAACGACCTGAACTTCCGTAAGGCGGTCAGCCACTGCTTCGACTACGATGGCTGGATCAACAACATCCTCGGCGGTTCGGTGGTTCGGAACACGCATGTCATCCCGAATCCGATGTGGGGCGCGCCGCGCGACGTCGAAGGATATACCTACGACATCGACAAGGCAAAGTGGTATCTCCAGCGCGTACAGGAACCGCTGCGCGAGATCGTGGTAGCCGGCATGATCGGCTACGAGCAGTCCATGCAGGGTGCGGCCCTGTTGCAGAACGGCCTCGCCCGTGCCGGCATCCAGAGCCGTCTGCTGAACGAGCCCTTCCCTGTGGTGTCGAACAAGTTCCGCGACCCCGCGCAGATGTATGACATGCTGTTCCTCTGGCGCAGCACCTACTACGCCGACCCGCATAACTGGGCCGGCGAGATGCTGCACTCTGACCGCCGCGGAAACGGCAACAACGGCTACTACTCGAACCCCGAGGTCGACCGCCTGCTCGACCAGGCGCTGGCGACACCGGATCAGGCGCGCCGTGCTCCGCTCTACGCGCAGGTGGCGCGCCTGGCGACAGAGGACGCGGCCTGCCTCTTCGTCCACAACGGGAAGTGGTACGGGCCCTTCCGCAAGAACATCTCGGGAGTGCGCTTCTGTTCGATCGGCGACGGGCAGGAGATGCGATGGCTGCGCACGACATGAGAGGCGGCGCCGCGCGGTGAGGACGCTCGTACTGGTCATCAACCGGCTGGCCTGGTTCGTCCCCACGCTGCTCGGCCTGCTCGCGATCGTCTTCTTCATCTCGCACGTCATCCCCGCCGATCCCGCGTCCTTCGTCGCCGGCGAGAATGCCTCGCCGGCGGCGATCGCCGAGGTCCGGGCGCGGCTCGGCCTTGACCAACCCCTGCACATCCAGTTCTGGCACTACCTCGTCTCGATTGCGCAGGGCGAGATGGGGCGGAGCATCTACACCGGCCGCCCCGTCGCCGAGGACCTGCTGAGCCGCCTACCCGCGACGATGGAACTGACCCTGGTCACGGTGGTGGTCGCTAGCCTGATCGGAATCCCACTCGGCGTCGTCGCGGCGCTCCGGCATAATTCCTGGCTGGACCACGTCTTGCGTGTGGTCACCATCGGCGGCCTCGCCATGGCCAGCTTCTGGTTCGCCATCCTGCTGCAGCTTCTCTTCTCCATGCGCCTCGGCTGGACACCCCTGCATGGGCGGATCGAGGGCTGGGGGCCGGAGCCGATCACCGGCTTCTACGTGCTCGACGCCATCATCATGGGGGACGGCGAGATGCTGCTGGATGCGTCGCAGCACATGATCCTGCCTGTCCTGACGCTGGCCGTTCCTGCCACCGCCACCATCGTCCGCTTCACCCGGGCGGGCGTGCTGAACGCGTTGCAATCGAACTACGTGCTCTACGAGACCGCGATGGGCTATCCGAGGCGGCTGATCGTCTGGAAATATGTGCTGCGTAACGCGCTGATCGGTACCGTGACACAAATCGGCCTGATCTTCGGCATTCTGCTTGCCGGAGCCGTTGTGGTGGAGGCGGTGTTCGACTGGCCGGGCCTCGGCCTCTTCGCCGTCAATTCCATCCTCAGCTCGGACTACAACGCCGTCATGGGCTTCACGGTGATCGTCGGGACGATGTTCATCCTGGTTAACCTGATCGTGGACGTCCTGCACGGCATGATCGACCCGCGCGAGGCCCGCTGATGCTGCGCATCGTCAGGAAGCTGGCCGAGGACCGCGCCGCGCTGCTCGGCCTCGTGCTGATCGTGCTGCTGATCCTCGCGGCGCTCCTGGCACCGCTCCTCTCGACGCATCCGGGTGACGTGACGGAGTTCCACACCGCCCGGCGCCTCACCCCGCCCGGGCCGGAGAACTGGCTCGGCACGGACCGGATGGGCAGTGACATCTATTCCCGCCTGCTCTATGGCGCGCGGATCACCATTACGATCGCGGTGACCGCCATTGCCGTCGCGGTGGCCATCGGCGTGCCTGTCGGGCTGATTGCCGGCTACTACGAGGGTCTCGGCAGTAGCCTGCTGATGCGCGTCTCCGACATTTTCCTCGCCGTGCCGCAGATCGTGCTGGCGATTGCAATCGCCCAAACCCTTGGCCCGTCTATCGAGAACGTCATTCTCGCACTGTCAGCGACGTATTGGCCTTTCTGGGCGCGACTGGTCTATGCCGAGACACGCTCGCTGAAGAACGAACCCTTCGTGGAGGCGGCGATCGCGCTGGGCTGCTCGCCGTGGCGAGTGATGGTGCTGCATATCCTGCCCTCCATCTCCTCCTCCATCATCGTGCGCACCACCATCGGCATGGGCGGCACCATCCTGACCGCGGCGACGCTCGGCTTCCTCGGCCTTGGCCCGCCGCCACCAACGCCGGAATGGGGCCGTACCATCGCGGAGGCGCGGGAGTTCCTGCCCATGGCCTGGTGGTACGCGGCCTTCCCGGGCATCGCGATCTTCCTCGTGGTGATGGGCTTCAACTTGCTCGGCGACGGGTTGCGCGACGTGCTCGATCCCCGGCTCCGGCGGGCGGCCCGGCATGGCAAGTGATCTCATCCGGGTCCGGAGCCTGCGCGTCTCCTTCGCCTCCGATGCGGGCCTCGCGCAGGTGCTGGATGGCGTGAGCCTGACCATCCGCCGCGGGGAGATCATGGGGTTGGTCGGTGAATCCGGCTGCGGCAAGACGACGCTCGCCCGCGCTATCCTCGGCATCCTGCCACGCAACGCCGCGCGCATCGGGGGCGGCGAAATTCTATTCGAGGACCGCAATCTCCTCGCCCTGAATGAGGATCGCCTGGCCTCCGAGATACGCGGGCGGGAGATCGCCTACATCCCCCAGGACCCCTTCACCGCCTTCAACCCGGTCTTCACCATCGGCACCCAGATCGGCGACCTGCTCCGCTTCAAGTCGCCGCTGCTCGGCTCGGGCATGTCGCGGCGCGAACGGGCGCTGGCTGAACGGGCGCGCGTGCTGGAACTGCTCCGCCAGGTGCAGCTCCCGGATCCCGAGGGCGTGCTGCGGAAGTATCCGCATGAGGTTTCGGGCGGCCAGCGCCAGCGCCTGATGATTGCCATGGCGCTGCTACCAGAGCCGAAGCTCGTCATCGCCGACGAGCCGACCACCGCGCTCGACGTCACGGTTCAGGCACAGATCCTGAAGATCCTGAAGGGGCTGGCGCGGGAGCGGGGCGTCGCGGTTCTCTTCACCACCCATGACCTCGGCACCGCCTACGAAATTTGCGACCGGATCACTGTGATGTACGCGGGGCAGGAGATGGAGGTGGCATCGGTCGCCGGCTTCTTCGCCCGCGCCTCACATCCCTACACAAGCAAGCTGCTGGACAGCCTGCCCTCCTCCGAGAACGGCATCCGCGGCATCCGCGGCGAGATCCCGCGCCTGGTGGACCCGCCGCCCGGCTGCCGCTTCAATCCGCGCTGCGAACGCGCGACCGAGGAATGCCTTCGCCTGCTGCCCCCGCCGGCGGCCGTGGAGCCCGGTCATAGCGTCCGCTGCCACCACCCGCTGCATGCCACGGAGCCCGTCGGGTGAGCGTCATCGATCCGATCCTGCGCGTTGAGCACCTGCACAAGCACTTCCCCGTCCGCAATGTCTGGAAACAGCGCGTCGGCTGGTTGCGTGCGGTGGATGACGTCTCGCTGGATGTGGCGCGCGGCGAAACGCTCGGCGTTGTCGGCGAATCCGGCTGCGGAAAGTCCACCCTCGGCAAGACGCTGATGGGCATCCATCTCCCTTCCGGCGGCCGCGTGGTCTATGAGGGCCAGGACATCGCCGGTCTCAGGCCGCACCAGAGCCGGCAATACCGCGAACATGTCCAGTACTGCTACCAGGACCCCGGCGCGTCGCTCGACCCGCGTTGGACCATCCGCAGCTCCCTGCACGAGCCGCTCATCGTTCACACAGAGCTCGGCAAGGAGGAACGCGAGGCGCGGGTGCGCGAGATCCTTCGTGCTGTCGGCCTGCCGGAAACACATCTCGACCTCTACCCGCACGAGATCAGTGGCGGCCAGCAACGCCGCGTTGGCTTGGCGCGGATCCTGACGCTGAAGCCCTCCATCGTGATCCTGGACGAGCCGACATCAGGCCTCGACGTCTCGGTCCAGGCGACGATCCTTAATCTGTTCCTGGAGCTGCAGCGGGGCTTCGGCCTGACCTACCTCTTCATCTCGCACGATCTCTCCGTGGTGCGGCTGATCTGTGACCGCGTCGCGGTGATGTATCTCGGCCGCAT
>DATCMG010000605.1:0-11448 GCA_036563555.1 Roseomonas sp.
CACCTCACCGCTGTGCGCTTCTGCCAGGCCGCCGGCATCTCGATGCAGCACGCGCCTTATCGCGGCGCGGCGCAGGTGGCGACCGATGTGATGTCGGGCACCCTGCCGCTGATGGTGGACAGCCTGACGGCGGCCAGCGCCAATATCCGCTCCGGTGCCCTGCGTCCGCTCGCGCATTCCTGGCCGGAGCGCGTGCCGGATTTCCCCGACATCCCGACCTTCAAGGAGCTGGGCTATCCGGACTTGGTGGTGGATGGCTGGTCGGGCATGGCCGCGCCCGCCCGCACGCCGCGCCCGATCGTGGAGAAGCTGGCCGAGGCGGCGCGGGATTCCCTCGCCTCCCCCGACCTGCTGCGCCGCTACAAGGACACGGCCACCGCGCCGGGACGGCTCTTCCTCGACGACGCGCAGCGCTATGTGCGCGAGGAACTGGCCGCCTGGACACCGATCATCCGCGCATCCGGTGCTACGGTGGACTGAGCGCACCGATCGGTTGTCGGGCGGGAAGGCGCCCTGCGCGTCTTCTTGCCCGCAGCGCTGGAGCGGGCCGGGATGTTCCCGCCGGCCCAGCTGCTGATCCGGCGGTGAGGAACTGCCTTGCTAGGGCGACGATATATCAAATAGGCTCCGTCCGAACGCACCCAAGGAGATGGGATGGGGTTGCAGGGCGGGATGCAGGGCCGCGTCGCGGTGCTCGGGTTGGTGAAGCGCTACGGCCCCGTGAACGCCGTGGACCATGTGTCGCTGGAGGTCAGCTCGGGCGAGTTCCTGGCGCTACTCGGCCCCTCGGGTTCCGGCAAGACCACCATCCTCATGTCCATCGCGGGCTTTGAGTATCCCGATCAGGGACAGGTTCTGATCGGCGGGGAGGATGTGACCTGGTCGGCGCCGAACAAGCGGAACCTGGGCATGGTCTTCCAGCGCTACACGCTGTTTCCACATATGAGCGTGATCGAGAACATCGCCTTCCCGCTGAAGATGCGCGGCGTCGGTCGCGCGGAACGCGAGGAACGGGCGCGGGCCGCGCTGGCCACGGTGCGGCTGGGGCAAATGGGGGACCGCCAGCCGTCGCAGCTCTCGGGCGGGCAGCAGCAGCGCGTCGCGATCGCGCGCGCCATCGTTTATCAACCACGCGTGCTGCTGATGGACGAGCCGCTCTCCGCGCTCGACAAAAACCTGCGCGAGGAGATGCAGATCGAGATCAAGCATCTGCAGCGCGAGATCGGCATCACCGTCATCTTCGTCACCCACGACCAGACCGAGGCCCTGACCATGGCCGACCGCGTGGCGGTGCTGGACCATGGGCGGCTGCAACAGCTCGGCGCTCCGCGCGACCTGTATGAAGCGCCCGAGACCGGCTTCGTCGCCGGCTTCATCGGCGAGACGAATTTCTGCGAGGGCATGCTCCATGCCGCCGCCAGGCCGGGCGAGCCGGTCTCCGTCGCGCTGGATGGCGGCGGGCGGATGGAGGCCATCGCGGCCCAATCCCTGCCTGCCGGCGGCCGCATCCGGGTCGCCCTGCGGCCGGAGCGGCTGCGCGTTTCCCCCACCGGCACGGGTGGAATGGCGGCGCGTGTCAGCGAGGCGATCTATGCCGGAAACGCCACCACTCTGATGCTGGAGGGAGAGGGCGGGCAGATGCTGCGGGCCCGAATTCCCGCGGGCGCCGGACTGCACGAGCCGCGCCCGGGCGAGCAGGTCCGCCTCACCTGGCAGGCCACCGACGCGCGCGCCTTCGTGGCGGGATCATGAGCCGCCGTCCCTCGCGCTTCATGTTGGGTGGCCGGCGCTACAGCCCGGCGGCCAGCCTGTTGCTGGCGGCGCCCTTCCTGCTGCTGATCGCCGTGGTCTTCCTGCTTCCCCTAGCGACGCTGCTGCATGAAAGCCTCTTCGTGCCGGGACCGACCAGCGCACATTACGCCCGCGCCTTCGACGAACCCGTCTATCTTCGGGTGATGCTGCGCACGCTGCGCATCGCGGCCCTCGTGACCGCCCTGGCGCTGATCCTGGCCTGGCCGCTCGCCTGGGTCATGTCACGCAGCCGGGGGTTGGGGCTGGCCCTGCTGGCGGCGGCCGTCCTGCTGCCGCTCTGGACTTCGGTGCTGGTGCGGACCTATGCCTGGATGGTCCTGCTTCAGCGCAACGGCGTGGTGAACCAGCTTCTGGAGCGTGCGGGGCTGATCGATGCCCCGATGAGGCTCCTCTACACCGAGGGCGCGGTGGTGCTTGCCATGGCCCATGTGCTGCTGCCCTTCATGGTGCTGCCCATCTATTCCGCGCTGAAGGGCATCCCCGAGGATTACGTGCGTGCCGCGCAGATGCTCGGTGCCTCCGCCTGGTCCAGCTTCCGGGAGGTGATCTGGCCGCTCGCCTTGCCCGGCGTCACCTCGGGCTGCCTGATGGTCTTCCTGCTGGCCCTCGGCTTCTTCGTGACGCCAGCCCTGATCGGCGGGCCGCAGCAGATGATGATCGCGACCCTCGTCTCCCAGCAGGTGCGGGAGATGCTGGACTGGCCCTTCGCCGGCGCGCTGGTGGGCATCCTCCTGATCTTCGTGCTGGGGCTGACGCTGGTCTTCAAGCGCGCCGTGCGGCTGGACCGCTTCGTGGGTTCCGCGTGAGCGCCCCGCGATCCGCCAGGGGCAACCGAGCCGGGCGGATGGCGGTGAACGCCGCCGCCTATGCCGTGACGGTGTTCCTGCTGCTTCCCACCCTCATCATCGCCCCGATGTCCGTGGGGCCGGAGCGCCTGCTGACCTTTCCGCCCAATGGCTTCTCGGGCCGCTGGTATGCGGAATACTTCCAGGACACGGAATGGCTGCGCGCCACCCTGTTCAGCGCCGAGGCTGGGGTCATCTCGGCCGTCTGCGCCACCGTGATCGGCACTATGCTGGCCCTTGCCCTGGTGCGCGGGCGGCTGCCGGGGAAGGGGCTGGTCGAGCTGCTGGTGATCGGGCCGGTGATCGTGCCCCATATCGCCCTGGCGGTTGCCATGTTCCTGGTTTTTGAGCAGCTTCGCCTGACCGGCACGTTGCTGGGCTTCGCCATGGCCCACACCGTGCTGGCCCTGCCCTTCGTGGTCTTCACCGTGCTCGCCGCGCTCTACCGCTTCGATGCGGATCTGGAGCGCGCGGCGCTGTCCTGTGGGGCGGGCGGCCTGCGCGTGTTCCGCTACGTGACGCTGCCGCTGATCGCACCCGGCCTTGTCTCCGCTGCGCTCTTCGCTTTCGTGATTTCCTTCGATGAGGCGGTGGTGTCCTTCTTCATCTCGGACCTCGACCGCAAGACACTGCCTCGCAAGATGTTCGAGGATATCGACTATAACATCTCACCCACCCTCGCTGCGGTGGCCACGATGCTCACCGGGTTGACCATCGCGGCCCTGCTGCTGGGCTACGTGCTCAAGCGCGGCATGGAGCGGCGCGCCCGCGCCACGGCCGCACAGGGGGATTGAAGCGGTGGCGAACCCGTCTCGACACCCCCAATCTCAACACCCCAGTCTCAACACCAAGGAAGGATACAGGGCATGGGCATGAACCGCAGAAGCCTGCTCGCGGCCTCCGGGCTGGGGGTGGGGTCGCTTGCCATCGGGCGTCCGGCCCTGGCGCAGCGCGGATCGGGCGAGGTGATCGTCGCCGCCACTGGCGGGCTGATGGAGCGCAGCCTGCAGGAGCATTTCTACCGCCGCTTCGAGCAGGAGGCAGGCATCCGCGTCCGCTCCGTGCCGATCGAGTTGCCGGACCAATGGGCCCGTGCCCGCGCCGGTCAGCGCAGCGGCAACATTCCCTTCGACGTCGTGACGGCGACGCCCCCCGATCTCATCCAGCACGCCGACATCCTGCAGCCGCTGGACTGTGCCGCCATGCCCGGCATCGTGGCGAATGCTCTTCCGGATGGCTGCTTCCCCACCGGCATCATCCGCACCGCCGGCGGCATGACGCTGAGCTGGAGCAAGAAGGCCTTTCCCAATGGCGGCCCCGCCTCCTGGGCCGATTTCTTTGATGTGCAGCGCTTCCCCGGCCCCCGTGCCCTGCCCGATACGGGCGACCGTGAATGGTGGGTGCCGCTCGCCGCGCTGATCGCCGATGGGGTGGAGCGCGACAAGCTCTTCCCCATGGATCTGGACCGCGCCTACCGCAAGCTGGACATGATCAAGCCCCACGTCGCCGCCTGGTGGAAGAGCGGCGACAACTCGATGCAGATCCTGCGCGGCGGCGATGCCGTGATGACCATGCTCTATTCCAGCCGCTCCGTGCCGCTGGCCAAGAGCGGCGATTTCGACTTCACCTGGAACGGGGCGATCCGCGATGTCGGCAACTGGGCCGTGCTGAAGGGCGGGCCGAACACGCAGAACGCGCTGCGCTTCCTCGACTTCTTCGTGCAGAATCCACGGGAGCACCTCGCCTTCAGCGAGAAGGTGTCCTTCGATTCCAACAACCGCGAGACGCCGAACCTCGTCCCCGAGGCCGAGCGGCGTTACCGCGCCTCCTGGCCCGAGAACTGGGCGAAGCTGGTGGTGGCCGATTACGAATGGATCGCGGCCAACCGCAACGCGATGCGCGAGCGCTGGGTCACCTGGCTGACGCGCTGAATCACCTGGGCGGGCCGGTGACGGCCCGCCCCCTCAGCACCGAACACTTCGCCGGAACCACCGACCGATGCTGGTGAATGATCCCGAAGCCGCGCATTGGCCGGTCGATCCCGCACGCCTCGACCTCGTCGAGGAATTCCGCGCCAGGCCCCGTGGGCCACATGGCGACGAGTTGCAGAAGCTGCTGCACCGGATGCGCTGGTCCGGGGTGGGCCGCCGCTACGTGCTCATCGTGATCGAGCCGAACCGGCGCTGGATGCTGGGCCGCATGCCCGGCAAGCGCGGTGCACCGATCGAAACCTTCCCCAACCGCGTCTTCACCGATCTGGCCGAGGCCGAATGGGCCGTCTTCGTCATGCGCTGGGAAGCGCTGACCGGCCAACGCATCGAGAATGCCGAAGGCAAGCCCGCATGACCGATACCACCGCCGTTCTGGGCTATGCCTGGCCCCTGGTCGTCTCGCCGGGCGAGGAGGTGGCCTTCCATCTCTCCAGCGCCACGCTCGATCGCGTGGAGGCCGCGCTGCTGCGCGTGCGCTGCGCCGATCCTGATCCCAACGGCCCCGGCCTGCGTTTCGAACAGCCGGGCTGCCCGGTGGACGGCCCCGTGGCGCTGCGCAACCAGCCGCTCCGCCCGGGCTCCTGCGCCATCGTTCCGGACGCACCAGCGCTGAACCGACGGGGGTCACTCTCGGTCGGCTGCTTCCTGTTCCCCACTGCGCCCTTCGCCGGGCCGCAGACCATCATCTCCCGCTGGCGCGACGATGTGGGGGAAGGATGGCGGCTGGGCCTGGATGCCGAGGGGCGGCTTGAATTCGTGCTCGGCGCGGAAGGCCACCTCTGGCGGGCCATCGCGCCGCGCCCGGTGATCGAGCGCGAATGGATCTTCGTGTCCGGGCAAATGGATCTGGAAGCCGGGCGGATTTCGGTCGCCCAGCTCAGCCTCGACCCGCAGGCAGGGCGGGACACGGGCGGCGCATCGAGCGCCGAAGGCCCGCGCAACATCACCTGGCCCGAAGCCACGGCGCTCGTTATCGCCGCACACGCGGCCGAAACCGGCGAGTTGCCCCGCACGGCCGGCCATTTCGACGGCAAGATCGACCGGCCGCGCCTGCACGCCGCCGCGCTGGATGTCCTGGCGCTCCGCGCTTCTGCCGAGGCCCTGGCGCCCCTGCCCGCCGATCCGGACCTGATCGCGGCCTGGGATTTCTCGCGCGACATCTCCACCGACATGGTGCGCGACCTCTCCGCCAACCGGCTGGACGGCACGCTGCGCCATCTGCCGATGCGGGCTGTCACAGGCGCGAACTGGGACGGGCGCACGGTGCAGTGGACGGAGGCACCCGAACTCTACGGCGCCATCCATTTCCATAGCGACGACATGGCCGATGCCGGCTGGTCGCCGGACCTGCGCCTGACCATCCCTCCGGACTGGCGCAGCGGCTTCTACACGCTGCGCCTTCGCGCGCGGGAGGGAGGCGAGGATCCGGTCGAGAGCTTCGTCGCCTTCTTCGTGCGCGCCCCGCTGGGCAAGCCGCGCTCGAAGCTCGCTTTCGTGGCCAGCACCGCCACCTTCCTTGCTTATGCCAACAGCGCGCTGCGCCTGGACCAGGTGCATGCGGAAGCGATGCTGGAAGGGCTGATCGCGCTCTCCCGCGACGACGTGTACCTGCAGGAGCATCGCGAACTCGGCCTCTCCACCTACGACACGCACAGTGACGGCAGCGGCTGGTGCTATTCCTCGGCGAAGCGCCCGATCATCAACATGCGGCCGCGCGGCGCCACCTTCAACTATGGCAACGACACCCACATCATCGACTGGCTGGAGCAGATCGGCCAGGACTACGACATCATCGCCGATGACGACATCCACCGGCACGGCGCGCAGCTGCTCGCGCCTTATTCCTGCGTCATCACCGGGTCGCACCCCGAATATTTCAGCCGGCAGATGATCGAGGCCTTCGACGCCTATCAGCGCAACGGCGGCCGGCACATCTATCTCGGCGGCAATGGCTTCTACTGGCGAATCGGCTGGCACCCGACACAGCCGCACACGATGGAAATCCGCCGCGGCATGAACGGGCTGCGTACCTGGGAAGGGGAGGCGGGGGAGAACGCACTTTCCTTCACCGGCGAGCCCTCCGGCCTCTGGCGCAGCAACGGGCGCCCGCCGCAGCGCCTGGTCGGCGTGGGATTCGACGCGCAGGTCTTCACGCGCTCCTACCCCTATCGCTGGCTCGATGCGGCGCGCGACCCACGTGTCGCCTGGGCGGTGGAGGGGCTCGACCTCGACGCGCCGCTCGGAGATTTCGGCCTGCGGGGCGGAGGCGCCGCGGGACTGGAGGTGGACCGGGTGGAGCCGACCCTCGGCTCGCCGCCCCACCTGCTCTGGCTCGCAACAGCCGACCAACTCGGCTATGGCGGAGTTCCGACGCTGGAGGAACTGCGAACCCTGCATCGTGGCACGATGGGTGATCAGAACGCTCGGGTGCGGGCCGATATCGCCTTCTTCCCCACGGCGCGGGGCGGCGCGGTTTTCTCGACCGGCTCCATCGCCTGGGCCTGCGCGCTCTCCTGCGCGGGTTACGACAATTCCGTCAGCCGCCTGACCGGCAATGTGCTGCGGCGCTTCCTGGATCCCGCGCCCTTCGACGGCTTCGGAACCTGAGAAGGCGCCGTCAGCTCATCCCGAGAAGACCATAGATGCGCTTCACATACTCGCCGAAGGGCTCGGTGGTCTTGATCTCCAGGCCGCGTTCGATGGGCAGGTCGATGTCGAAGTAATCCGCCATGCGGGCCGGTCCCGCCGTCAGCACGGCGCAGCGCGCGCCGAGGAAAACCGCCTCCTGGATGGAGTGGGTGACGAAAAGGATCGTCTTCCCGCTCTCCCGCCAGATGCGCAGCATCTCCAGGTTCATGCGTTCCCGCGTCAGCGCGTCCAGCGCGCCGAAGGGTTCATCCATCAGGATCAGCTTCGGATCATGCACCAGGGCGCGCGCGATGGCGGCGCGCTGCTGCATGCCGCCCGAGAGCTGGTAGGGGTATTTCCCCTCAAAGCCGCGCAATCCCACTAGGGCGAGCAGGTACCGCGCCCGCTCCCGTGCCTCGCGCAACGGCAGGCCGAGGATTTCGGCCGGCAGGGTCACGTTCTCCAGGATGGTGCGCCATTTCAGCAGCAGCGCCTGCTGGAATACCATGCCCACGTCGCGCCCCGGCACGAAGCCGGATGCGGCATTCCCGATCCGCACCGTGCCGCCATCGGCTTCGTGCAGCCCGGCCAGGATCTTCAGCACCGTGGTCTTGCCGCAGCCCGAGGGCCCGACGAGCGAGACCAGGTCGCCCTCATTCACCGCCATCGTCACATCCGACACGGCCACGAAGTCCTGGCCATCGGTGCGATAAGTCTTGCGAACCCCTTCGAGGCGGATCAGGGGCTCGGTCACGACAGCCAGCGCTCCAGATTCTCCGCCACGAAAGCGTCGTCGGAGAATTCGGGGTAGAGGCGGCAGATGCGGTCGATCGCCTCTGCCTGGCCCGGGCTCAGCCCCTCCGCCGGGTTCAGGCACCAGGTGCCCTCCAGGAGGCCTTGCCGGCGCAGAATCTCGTGGCAGCCTGCGATGCAGCCATGGAAATTGTTCGCCACGTCGAAGAAAGCGGCGTTGCAATCGGTCACGGCCGAGTCCAGCGCCAGGATCTCCGGGGGAAGAGGGCCGGCGGCGACGGCGGCCTTCAGCCGCTCCAGCAACATGACGGCGCTACGGGTCCAGACCGACCAATGGCCGAGCAGCCCGCCCTGGAAGCGCACCGTCACCGGCACGCCGTCGCGCTTCATGGTGAAGGGCGTGACGAGGTCGAGCACGATGTGGTCGTCATTGCCGGTGTAGAGCGTCACGCGATCCTCGGCGCGCGCCTCAATGAGGCCCCGGATCACGTCGATGGTGCGGTAGCGGTTGAAAGGCGCAACTTTCACCGCAACGACATTGTCGATCGCACAGAAATTCCGCCAGAAATCCGCATCGAGGGAGACCCCGCCAACCGCTGGCTGCAGATAGAAGCCGACCAGCGGCATCTCCTCCGCCACGCGCCGGCAATGCGCCAGGATTGCCTCCGGCGACGCTCCCTTCATCGCGGCCAGGCTGAGCAGGCCGGCATGGTAGCCGAGGCCGGCGGCGATCCGCGCCTCCTCCACAGCCTGCTCCGTGCGTCCGGCAAGGCCCGCCACCATCACCAGGGGCCGGTCGGTCCAGGCGCGGCTATCCTCCATCGCCGCCTCCAGAACGGGGCGGTAGAGGCCGACATCGCGAATCTCGAACTGCGTTGTGTGCACGCCGACGGCCAGGCCGCCCGCACCGGCATCGAGGTAGTAGCGGCTCAGTGCCCGCTGGCGGCGCCGGTCAAAGCGGCGGTTCGCGTCGAGCGCCAGCGGGTGGGCGGGAATCGCCACGCCCTGGCGGAGCAGCCGCAACGTCTCGGACGGTAATTCGGTGCGGTGCAGGGCCATGGGGATCCTCTTGTCAGCCCAGTTCCGGTCCCGCCGCGATCATCAATCGGGCGGGATTGCCGAAGGGTTCGGCCCGGTCGAGGGCCATGCGGTTGTAGGGGCGCTCGGGCGCGAAGCCCCGCCCGCGCAGATGGGCGGCAAGGCCGGTCCAGCGATCGGCAAGGTCAAGCAGAACCGGGCCATGCGCGGCGCCCAGCGCGGCATCCAGCAGGCGCGCTGCTTCCGCCTCGCTCTCGGCCACCAGTGGGCCGATCTGCATGGCTTGGCGTCCGGGGCGGGCAAGGACGAAGCTGGTGCCGTCCTCCAGGCGGAAGGCCTGCGCCGGTGCGCGTGTCAGCAGGCTCCGCAGGATGAAGCCACGATCCGCGCCGAAAGCGGCGGCATCGGCAGCAAGGACGGAGGACAGATCCGCGGCAGTCATGGGGCGCAACCCGGCCGCGGTGCCACCAGCTACGCCGCGCCAGCGCGTCAGCCCGAACTGCGTCCGGAAGCCGAGGGGCCGGTAGATTCGCTCGCCAGCCGGGGTGGCATCCAGCACGGGGCACAGCCCGGCCACCGACAGCGCCTCCATGCTGCGGCGCAGGATGCGCGTGCCGAGCCCCCGCCCGCGCATGGCGGTGGAGACAAGCACCATGCTGATCCAGCCGAAGCCGCCGTTGCGATAGGGTAGCACCGCGCCGCTCGCCACCAGCCTGCCGGCCTCCTCGATGCCGAACACCGTGCCGTGGTGGAAGAACAGATCCCAATCCTCGGCGCGCTGGTTCCACCCAGCCTCTTCGGATAGGGCGAGGCAGCCCGCCATGGCATCGGGCATCAGCGCCGCGATGGAGAGGGCCTCAGTAGGTGCCATCCCGCACCTCGAAATGCGTGGGCTTGCCCAGGCTCTTGCCGCCGCGCGCCACCCAATCCGCTACCCAGTCGATCATCCGGGCCAGCGGGATCACGGGATAGCCGAAGAGCCGCGCCGCCTCCGCCGCGTTGTTCAGCCAGGCGGTCGGCGCTTCCTCGCCCGTGATCACGGGGGGCTTGCCCAGCTGCTCGCCGAAGGCCTTGGCCAGCCAACGGACCGAGATGGTCTCCGGCCCCGTCACGTTCAGGGGTGCGGATGGCACGGCGCAGTGGCGCAGGCTGCGCAGCGCCTGGGCATTGGCGTCACCCTGCCAGATGACGTTCACATGGCCCATGGTGACGTCAACCGGCTGCCCGTCGCGCACCTTGCAGGCGATGTCGAACAGCACGCCGTAGCGCAGATCGATCGCGTAGTTCAGCCGAAAGAGCCGCCCCGGCGTGTTGTGGACAGTCGAGAAGTGCTGCAGCAGCCGTTCCCGCCCGATGCAGGAAAAGGCGTATTCGCCCGGCGGGTTGAGCGGGCTGTCCTCGGTGGAGCCGCCGCTGCCGATCGGCACGAACGGATACACGCAACCCGTGGAGAAGGCGACGATGCGGGATTCCCGGAAGGCCTCCCCCACCAGCGCCGGCACATGCGTGTTCATCGCCCAGGTCAGCGCCTGGTCGCCCGAGGCGCCGAACTTGCGCCCGGCCATGAGGATGACGTTGCGCGCGCGGGGCAGCTTCTCCAGCGCGGCGCGGTCCAGCAGGTCGCAGGCAATGGTCTCGACGCCGTTCTTTTCCAGCCCGTCGCGCAGCCCCGCCTCGCTGAAGCGGGCGACGCCGAACACGCGCTTGCCAGGCGCCGCGTTGCGCGCCAGCCGCGCGAGGGTCGGCCCCATCTTGCCGCCCACGCCGAGCACCATAACATCGCCATCCAGAGCGGCAAGATCGGCGGCCAGGGCCTGGCTCGGGCGGGACATGAAGGCGTCGAGCGCCTCCCCGTCCTCGAAGCGGGCGGGCAGGTTGGCGGGATCGAGCCATTCGGCCCTGGCGGCCGGGTTCAGCGCGTCGGACATGGCTTATCCCTTCCTGGCGTCCCGCGGGACGAAGCGGTGCTCAAGCCCCAGCACGACAAGGTAGAGCGCAAGGCCGAGCAGGGTGAGGAGAATGACGGCCATGAACATGGCCGCCGTATCCAGCGAGGTCTGCACCTGGATCATGAGATAGGCGAGGCCGCGCTCGGAGGCGACGAACTCGCCCACCACCGCGCCGGCCACGGCGAGGATCGCGGCCACCTTCATGCCGGAGAAGACATAGGGCAGGGCGCCCGGCAGTTGGATGTAGCGGAACACCTGCCAGCGCGATCCCTTCAGGGAATGCACGAGGTCGAGCAGGTCCGGCTCCACTTCCTGCAACCCGCGCACGGTGGTGAGCAGGATGGGGAAGAAGCACAGGCTGAAGGTGATCAGCATGTTGGTGACGATGCCGTAGCTCATCCACACGATCACGATGGGCCCGAGCGCCACCTT
>DATCMG010000617.1:0-3363 GCA_036563555.1 Roseomonas sp.
GCCTTCGGGCCGAACCGCCCGCCGCTGGAGGACCTGACGCGCTACGAGGTATCGGGTGCCGTGCGCTACCTGGTCTCGCGGCGGGAGGATTTCCGCGGCAAGCGCGTGGTGATCGCGGGCGGCGGTGACTCGGCGGTGGACTGGGCGCTGTCGTTGAAGGAGATCGCGGCGAAGGTGACGGTGGTGCATCGCCGCCCGAAGTTCCGTGCGGCGCCCGAAAGTGCCGCGCAGCTCGACGCCGCCGCGGCGCGCGGGGAGGTCGAGATGGCCATCCCTTACCAATTGCACGGGCTGAAGGGCGATGGTTCGGCGCTGACGCATGTGACCCTGGCGACGTTGAAGGGCGAGCAGCGGGACGTGGAGGCGGACCACCTGCTCGCCTTCTTCGGCCTGTCCATGGAGCTGGGCCCGATCGCGGAATGGGGCCTGGGGATGGACCGCAGCCATGTCACGGTGGAGCCTTCCACCTGCGAGACTTCGCGCCCCGGCATCTATGCGATCGGTGACGTCGCGACCTATCCCGGCAAGCTGAAGCTGATCCTGCAGGGCTTCTCCGAGGCGGCGATGGCGGCCCATGCCATCCATCCCCGCGTCTATCCGGGCGAGGCGCTGCATTTCGAGTACTCCACCTCCAAGGGGGTTCCGGCCCATGGCTGATCAAGGCGCTGCCCCCGGGGCCGACGGACGGCTCGTCATCGGGACGAAGCGCTACTCCTCCTGGTCGCTGCGCGGCTGGCTGGCGGTGCATCTCGCGGCACTGGACGTGGAGGAGGTGGTGATCCCGCTGGCCGGCGGCGGCGGCACGAAGGCGATCAAGGCCGCGACCCCTGCCGGGCTGGTGCCCTATCTCGAACATCGCGGCGCACGGGTGTGGGAAAGCCTGGCGATCTGTGAATACTGCGCGGAACTCGCGCCCGCGCTCTGGCCGGAAGATCGCGTGCTGCGCGCCCTGCTGCGGAGCGCGGCATCGGAGATGCATGCGGGTTTCCGCGGCCTGCGGATGGCGATGCCGATGAATCTCGGCCGCGACTTCTCGGGGCGCGGCGGCACGCCGGACGCGTTGGCCGACATCGCGCGGATCGAGACGGTCTGGGCGCAATGCCTGGATGCCAGCGGCGGACCTTTCCTGCATGGCGCCGCAATGGGCGTGGCCGATGTGATGTATGCGCCGGTCGTCACTCGGCTGATCACCTATGCCCCGGCGCTTTCCGCGCGCGGCAAGGCCTATGTGGCGGCGGTGCGTGCCCATCCGCTGGTCGCCCGCTGGTATGACGAGGCGGCGCGGGAGCCGGAGGACTGGCTCTTGCCGCATTACGAGGCCGGGCCCGCGGCCTGATGGCCAGCGCCACCGGCCTCGACCATATTGGTGTCTGCGCGCGGGATGCGGCGGCGCTGTGGGGGGCCTATGAGCGGCTCGGCTTCGCGCTGACGCCGGTCGCGAGGCAATCGCGCGGGGACCAGCCGCTGGGCACCGCCAATCGCTGCGCCATGCTGCGGCGCGGCTATATCGAGCTGCTGGCGGTGGTCGATCCCGCCCTGCCCGATAACGGGCTGGGCGTGATGCTGGGCCGCTTCGAGGGGGCGCGCATCCTGGCGCTGAGGATGACGGATTCCGAAGGCAACCTGGCGCGGCTGCGGCGCGCGGGGCTCGACATCCCCGGGATCTCGCCCCTTTCCCGCCCTGTGGAGCCCGGCGGCCCGATCGCGCGCTTCGAGCGCCTTCCCCTGCCCGAGGCGCCGGAAGGCCGCGTGCAGTTGGTCCGCCATCTGACGCCGGAGGCGATTTGGCAGGAACGCTGGATGGACCACCCGAACGGCGTGACGGAGTTGCGCGCCGCCATCATCGTGTCGGACCGCCCGGCGGAGAGCGCGGCGCGGCTCTCCCGCCTCTCCGGCCTGCCGCTGGAGCCGGACCCGGCGGGCGGCTTCGCCCTGCCCCTGCCGGATGGCGCGCGGGTGCGGGTGCTGTCGCCGGAAGTGGCCGCCGCGATCCTGCCGGGGGTGGAGCCCCCCGCCCTGCCCGCCATCATGGGCATGGTCCTGGGCGTGTCGGATCTCGATGCGACGCGCGCCGCCCTCTCCGCCGTGCCGCGCATCGAGGTGCCGGAGGGCGTGATGGTTCCGCCTGCCGAGGCGGCCGGCTGCGCCCTGGTTTTCGCAGCATGAGGCAGCCCAGCGCCCTGCGGCACTCCATCGAAACCTATTACGCGCCTGGCCGGGATGTGGCGCTGGATGGCTTCCTGTCGCGCTTCCTCGGCCCCGGGGAGCTCGGCTTCGATGTCGGCGCGCATGTCGGCGACCGCACGGCGAGCTTCCGCCGCCTGGGCGCGACCGCCCTGGCCGTGGAGCCGCAGCCGGCCCTGCAACGCGTGCTGCGCCGGATCTTCCGCCGGGATGAGGGGGTGGCGATCGTCCCCGCCCTGGTCGGCGCCGCGCCGGGCGAGGCGGTGCTTCGCCTGAACACGCGCAACCCCACCATCGCCACCGCTTCCGAGGCCTTCATAGCCGCCGCCGACAGCGCCGTGGGGTGGGAGGGGCAGGAATGGGACCGGGCGATCCCCTGCCCCGTTACCACCCTCGATGCGCTGGCCCTCACCCATGGCACGCCGCATTTCATCAAGCTGGATGTGGAGGGCTTCGAGGCAGAGGCGCTGGCCGGACTCTCCTTCGCCCCCCGCGCCCTCTCCTTCGAGTTCACCACGATCCAGCGGGGCGTCGCCGCGGCTTGCCTGGCACGGGTCGCTGCCCTCGGCCTCTACCGTTTCAACGCGGCGCTGGGGGAGAGCATGGCCCTGGCGCTCCCCGCGCCCGTGGAGGCGGAGGCGATGCGCGACTGGATCGCCGCCCTGCCCCATGAGGCGAATAGCGGCGACGTCTATGCCAGCCTCGATGCGGCGCGAATCACCCCCTGATGCAATTCGATGCCTTCCTGCCGCATCTCGGCTTCGCGGCGCTGCTGGCCCTGCTCTCGGCCTTCGTGGTACGGCTGATGATCGCCTTCCCGATCCTGGACGACCCGGCGCGGCGCGCGGCGACGGCGCATAAGGTGCCCACGCCCAAGGGGGGCGGCCTGGGCATCGTCGCGGCCTTCGTGGCGGGGATGCTGGTGCTCTACGGCACCGCGCGCTTCGCCCGCATCGCGGAACCCGAGTTCATCGGCACGATCCTGGCGGCGCTGGCCATCGCCGGGGTCGCTCTGGCGGATGACCTCCGGGATTTCCGCTTCGTCGTGAAGCTGGCGGCGCAGGCCGGCGCGGCGATGGTGGCCATGACCAGCGGGCTGGTCGTGACAAGGCTGGCGATCCCCTGGGTCGGGCTGGTCGATCTCGGCTTCTGGGGCCCTGTGCTGACGCTGTTCTGGAT
>DATCMG010000624.1:0-2728 GCA_036563555.1 Roseomonas sp.
CGGGAGGGCGGACCGGAGAATGGGCGCCTCACCCTCTCCGACGTCTCCGCCATCCTCCCCGGCGGCACCCGCATCGAGCTGAATGGCGGGACGGCCGGCGACAGGCTGGAGGCCGGGCTCCGCTTCTCCGGCACCGACCTGCGCGGCACCGTGGATGCCCTCGGCCTCGGCGCCGACTGGCTCGCCCCCGGCCGCCTGCGGGAGGGGGAGGGGCGCGCCCGCCTTGTCCTGGAGCCTGGCTCCGTCGCCATGCCCGAGCTTTCGGCCACGATCGACGGCATGCGTGTCTCCGGTGCCGGCGTCCTGCGCTTCGGCACCCGCCCCGCCCTCGGCCTGGGCCTGACGCTGGACACGCTAGATCTGGAGGGCTGGCTCCGCCCCGGCCTGGATTGGCCCGCCGCCAGCCGCCTGCTGGGTGGGATCGACGCCAATCTGAGGCTGGCCGCCGAGCGCGCCCGCTGGCGCGGCGCGACGCTTGAGCGCGCCTCGCTCGACGCCGCGCTGGAGAATGGGCGCCTCACCCTGCGCCGCCTGGCCGGGCAGGTGGTGGGCGGCGACCTCTCCGCCTCCGGCACCGCCCTCCTCGGCGTCACGCCCCGCCTCTCCGACGCGGCGCTGGAGCTGACCGCGCCCAATGCCCGTGCCCTGGCAGCCCTGCTGCCCGGCGGCTGGCCTGACGGCACCCGTCTGGCGAACGAGCCCATCACCCTGCGCGCCACGGGCGGCGGCACGCCCGAAGCCATGGCCCTCCAGGCCAGCGCCGAGCTGGGCGAGGTGCGGATGGAGGCCGCCGGCACGCTCGACCTGCCGGGCCGGAAAGGGAACGGCACGGTCACGCTCCGCCATCCCGGCGCACCCCGCCTGCTGCGGGATGCGCTGGGCACAGTGCCGGAGGATTGGATCGGCCAGGGCTCCCTTTCCCTTGTGGCGGCGCTGACCGCCGGCCCGCAGGGCCTGGCCGCGGAGCGCTTCGACCTCGTGATGGGCGCGCTACGCGCCAGCGGCCAGCTCACCCTCGCGCTGGACGCCGCCCGCCCGCGCCTGACGGGCCGGCTGGCCGCCGAAACCGTCACGCTGCCGCCGGTCGCATGGCGCGGCCGAGATCCGCTGCCCCTTGCCGCGCTGCGCGCCGCCGATGCCGATGTCGCGCTCTCCATTGTGCGGCTGGAGCCCGCCGATCTGCCGGTGGCCCGTGACCTCCGCGGCCGCCTTCGCATCGCCGCCGGCACGCTGTCCCTGGAGGAGGTCGAGGCGCAGCTTGAGAGCGGCACGCTCCGTGGCGGTGCTACGCTCGACGCCACGGGCGACACGCCACGCCTGGCGCTTTCGGGGAACCTGCGCGGCGCCGCCATTACCGATCCTATCCTGGGCCTGCCGCTGGATATCGCGGCCGGAGAGGCCGATGCGGAGGCACGGCTGGAGGCCGCGGGCAGCAGCCCCGCCGCCCTTCTCGCCACCCTGTCGGGCGAGGCCGCGCTGACGGTCCGCCGCGGCGTGCTGACCGGGATGGACGCCGCCGCCGCCGGCCGCGCCGCCATGGCGGGAGACGAGGCGGCGTTGCGCCGCGCCCTGCGGGAAGGCGTGACGGATTTCGAGGCCCTGGCCCTCCGTGCCACCCTGGCAGCCGGCCGCGCAACGGTGAAGGAGGGCACCGCCACCGGGGAAGGCGTGGCCTTGACCCTGGGCGGCGAATTGGACCTAGCCCGCGCCGCGCTCGACCTGACGGCCGCGCAGAAGCCGCCCGATCCGGTGCCTGAAGTCGGCATCCGCCTGACCGGCCCCGCCGCCCGGCCCCGACGCGTGCTTGAACTTTCGGCCTGGTTGCGCTGGCGGGCTGAGCGCTGAAAGAAGAAGGGCAGGGGGTAGCGCGGCCCGAGATATTCGTTGGCCAATTGACCCCTGCATGCCTGCTCAGCGCCGGGCCACGCCCAGCGCCAGAACCCGCAACGCGGAGGCGAGCGGCAGGGAAGGATCGTCCCGCGCCGCATCCGCCGCCGCCACCAGGCGCAGCAGGGATTCCCCCCGCCGCGCCGCCTCCGCCTCCAGCACCGCCCAGAACTCAGGCTCCAGCGCCACCGAGGTGCGGTGGCCCGCAAGGGTGAAGGACCGCTTGACCAGATGCCCCGCCATCAGCCCCCGGCGAGCGTCGCGCCCGGCCGTGTCATCTCCTCCGGGCGCACCCAGCGATCGAAATCCTCGGGCTTCACATGGCCGAGCTTCTCGGCGGCATCGCGCAGGGTCAGGTTCTCGGCCAGCGCCTTCTTCCCGATCTGCACGGCCTTGTCATAGCCGATCCTCGGGTTCAGCGCGGTTACCAGCATCAGCGACTTCGCCAGGTTCTCGGCGATGCGGTCGTGGTTGGGTTCCAGCTTGTCCACCATGTTGTGGGCGAAGCTCCCGCTCGCGTCGCCCAGAAGCGCTGCGGATTGCAGCACGGCCTGGATGATCACGGGCTTGAAGACATTCAGCTCCAGATGTCCCTGCGCGCCGGCCACGGTGACGGTGGTGGTGTTTCCCATCACCTGCGCGCAGACCATGGTCAACGCCTCGCTCTGCGTCGGATTGGTCTTCCCCGGCATGATGGAGGAGGAGAGCCCATCCGCCGGAATCACCAGTTCCGAGAAGCCCGCGCGCGGCCCCGATCCCAGCAGCCGCATGTCATTGGCGATCTTGTTCAGCGACACGGCCACCGTGTTCATCGCGCCCTGGAGTGCCACGAAGGCGTCAT
>DATCMG010000628.1:0-1951 GCA_036563555.1 Roseomonas sp.
CGCCGAGAAGCTGAAGGCGGTACCCGGCTGGAGCGTCGTCGTGAGCGAGCCTGCCACCGGGCACCGCGCGAGCTGGCTCGCTCCGCTGGCCGCCCTTGCTGGTGGCTCCCTTGCGGCCCTGGCCCTTGGCCTGGCCGTCGCGTTCTGGTTCGCGCGCCGCGTCCTGCGGCCGGTGAAGGCTCTGGTGAGGCGTGCCGAAGCCGTTGCCGCTGGCCGCGAGAGAATGTTCCTTCCCCCGGTGCCACCGGCCGGCGTGGCCGAATTCGAGGCGATGCGCGTGGCCAGCGAGCAGGCCGAGATAGCCCTGGCCGCGCGCGAGGCCGAATTTCGCGCGATTTTCGAGACCGCTGCGGCGGGGGTGGTGGAGATCGACATCCGGACCGGCCGTTACCTCCGGGTGAACCAGTGCTTCTGCGAGATCGCCGGCCGGCAGGAGGCGGAGCTGGTGCGGCAGCTCGGTCCCGATGACGTCGCGCATCCCGAGGACCGGGGCCGAAGCCCTCTGGCCACTGCCATCGAGCGGGCGGAGATGAACCAGGTCGGCATGGAGGGCCGCCTCCTGCGTCCGGATGGAACCCTGGTCTGGGTCCAGTCGAGCACGGCCATCTCGGCGCGGGACGCCGGGGATCGCCCGGCGCGCGCCGTCATGGTGGTGCAGAACATCACGGCTCGAAAGCAGGCCGAGGAGGCGCGGAGCATGCTGGCGCGCGAGGTCGATCATCGCGCCAAGAACGTGCTCGCCGTCGTGCAGGCGGTGCTGCGCCTGACGCCGAAGGATGACCCCCGGGCCTATGCCAAGGCGGTGGAGGCGCGGGTCGGGGCGCTGGCGCGCGCGCATACGCTGCTCGCCGACACGGGCTGGTCTGGCGCGGATTTCCATGCCCTGGCGCGGGCCGAGCTGAGCAGCTTCCTTCCCGGCACGAAGCCGGCCGCGGAAGATGCGGCCCGGGCGGAGCTGAATGGTCCCTCCGTGATGCTTTCGCCCGCCGCTGCCCAGGCCCTATCCACCGTGCTGCACGAACTGTCCTCGAACGCGGTCAGGCACGGCGCCCTGTCGACGCAGGATGGCCGGGTCGAGCTGTCATGGTCCGTGGATGAGGTGGCCGGGAAGTTCAACCTGCGCTGGGCTGAACGGGGTGGCCCGCCCGTGCTGGAGGCGCCGAGCCGCCGTGGCTTCGGATCGCGCGTCGTCGAGGGAAGCGTGCGCGATCGGCTCGGCGGCGTCGTCAGGCCGTCATGGAACCCGGAAGGGCTGGTCTGCGAACTTGAGGTGCCGCTGGCGCGCCTGATCATCCCAGAGCAGGCACTCGCCGGTAGCTGAGGACCGGCGGTCCCGGTCCTCCTGGATCGGGCGCTTTCCTCGCCCATTCGCCCGAGGCATGTGAGGCCAGGCCCTTCCGGGGCCGCTCAGTCTGCGCGGATGCCGGCGCGCTTGATCACCGGCTCCAGCGTCCGCTTCTCCTGCTCCACGAGCGCGGCGAAGGCCTGCGGCCCCTGGCCGCCCAGGATGGTGCCCTGCTCCGCCAGCTTGCCGCCGATCGCGGGATCCCGAAGGGCCAGGGCAATGCCCTCCGCCACCGCGGTGATGACGGAGACCGGCGTGCCGGCCGGTGCGGCCATGCCGAAGGCGGTGCCGAAGATGAAGCCGGGCACGCCGGCCTCGGCCGTCGTCGGCACATCCGGCAGTTGCGGCAGGCGTTGCTCGGTCGCGACGGCGAGCGGCCGCACCGCATTGCCGCGGATATGGCCGATGATGTTCGGCACGTTGTCGATCACCATGTCGATATTGCCGGCGATGAGGTCGGTGATCGCCGGCGCCGCGCCGCGATAGGGGACGTGCTGGATCTCGGTGCCCGTCGCGCCCTTGAACAGTTCCAGCGCCAGATGGAGGCTGCTGCCCGCGCCGGCCGAACCGGCCGTGAGCTGCCCCGGCCGCTCCTTCGCCGCCGCC
>DATCMG010000632.1:0-1632 GCA_036563555.1 Roseomonas sp.
GGCACCGAGGAGCGCCCGGTCGAGGCCGCGCTGCGCCGGGCCTTCGACGTTGTCGTCTCGCTCGCGCTGCTGCTGCTGACATTACCTCTCACCCTGCTCGCCGTGCTGGCCATCCGGATCGACAGTCCGGGGCCGGTCTTCTATCGCCAGGATCGCGTCGGCAAGGACGGCCGCGTCTTCAGCCTCATGAAGCTCCGCAGCATGCGGGTGGACGCCGAGGCCGCTGGCGCCCCGCAATGGGCCACGCAGCGGGATTCGCGGGTGACGCGCGTTGGCCGCATCCGGCGGCTGACCCGGATCGACGAGATCCCCCAGGTGCTGAATGTGCTGCGCGGCGACATGGCCTTCATCGGGCCGCGCCCCGAGCGTCCCGCCTTCGTCGAGACGCTCGCGGAGGCCATTCCCTTCTACAATGACCGCGCGGTGGTGAAGCCGGGCATCACCGGCTGGGCGCAGGTGAACTTCCCTTATGGCGCCTCCATCGAGGACGCGCGGCAGAAGCTCTCCTACGATCTCTATTATGTCCGGCGGCGCAGCCTCTTTCTCGATCTGCTGATCCTCGTCGGCACCGTGCGCGTGATCCTGTTCCAGGAGGGCTCGCGGTGAACATGGCGGCCGTTGCCTCGCCGCTGCTGCATGCGGCCAGCGCGGCCGCCTGCGCCCTCTGGGCGGTGCTCGCGCTGCGCAATGGCCGGCGCGGCGCAATGACGGTTCTTCTTGCCGCCTGCGCGGCGGGCACGGCGTTCTGGGCCACGGCCGTGGCGCTGCACCCGGAGGCGCCTCTCAGCGGCCTTGCCGGGCTGATGGAACTCGGCCGCACCGTGCTCTGGCTCGTCCTGCTCCTGCATCTGCATGGGCGCGACCAGGCGACAGCGACTTCGGCGCCGCGCCTTCTGGCCTGGGTGGCCCCGATCGCGGTCTTCCTCCTGCTCGCGCTGCTGCCCGGAAACGCGCTTGCCACCCCGAGTCTCGGCTCGCCCGTGCTGCTCGGCCGGCTCGGCCTCGCCATCCTGGTCGTGCTGCTGGCGGAGAATGTGTATCGCAATGCCGGCGAGGCGGCGCGCTGGCATGTCAACCTGCCCTGCATCGCCATTGGCGGTCTCGCCGCCTTTGATCTGGTTCTTTTTGCCGATGCCGTGCTGAGCCGCGTTTTCTCCCCTGCCCTCATCGATGCACGCGCCGTGCTGGCGGCGCTGGCGACGGCGCTGCTGGCCGTGGCGGCGCAGCGGGACCGGCGCTGGCGCCGGCAGCCGCCGGTTTCGCGCCAGGTCGTGTTCCACGCGGCGACGTTGATGGTCAGCGGCGCCTTCCTCGTCGGGGTCGGCGTGGCCGGCGAGGCGTTGCGGCAGATCGGCACGAGCTGGGCCCAGGCGGCGCAGGTGAGCCTGCTGGCGGGCGCGGTGATGGCCCTGGCCGTGGCCCTCTCCTCGCATTCAGCGCGCTCGCGCATCCGGCGCCTGCTGGTCGATCCCTTCTTCCAGGCCCGCTACGACTACCGGCACGAGTGGATGCGCTGCATCGCGGTGCTCTCCGGCCCCGATGGCAACGAACCCGGGGTCGAGGTGCCGCCGCCGGTACGCGCGATCCGGGCCGTGGCGGACGCCGTGGACAGCCCGGCCGGCGTGCTGCTGC
>DATCMG010000633.1:0-2685 GCA_036563555.1 Roseomonas sp.
GCAGCACCGCTTCGGCGTCGCCCAACGTCTGATGCTGACGGAGAAGGGCACGGAAACCGACGTGCTGGTGATGACCGCCACGCCGATTCCCCGCACCCTTCTCCTGACCCAGTGGGGCGAAATGGCCGTCTCGCGCCTTGAAGGCCGCCCGGCCGGGCGCAAGCCGATCGTCACCCGCATCGTCAGCCGCGACCGCCGGGACGAGGTGTTGGCCGCCCTACGCCGCGCATTCGCATCAGGCAACCGCGCCTATTGGGTGGTCCGCGCCATCGAGGACGGGGAGGCGCATGACAACGTCGCGGCCGAGACAACTTTCGCCCGACTCAAGGAGGTGTTCGGCGAGGCGGTCCGCCTCGCCCATGGCGCCCAGAGCCTGGATGTGCGCGAGGCTGCCCTGGGCGACTTCGCCGCCGGCCGCGCGCAGCTCCTGGTCGCGACCACGGTGGTCGAGGTCGGGGTGGACGTGCCCGAGGCCACCATCATGATCATCGAGCAGGCGGAGCGCTTCGGCCTCTCCGCCCTGCACCAGCTTCGCGGCCGGGTTGGGCGTGGCAGCGCCCAGTCCTATTGCCTTCTCCTCCCCTCGGCGGAATTGCTGGAAGGCGAGAAGCGCCGCCTCTCCGTTATCCGGGACACGGAGGACGGCTTCGTCATCGCCGATGCCGATCTTGACCAGCGCGGCGGCGGCGACGCGCTCGGGACACGCCAGGCCGGGCAGATCGGCCGCCGAATCGCCGATCCCCAGCGCCATGGCGGGCTGGTGCGTGTGGCGCACCAGGAGGCAGAGCTGCTGCTGGAAAAGGACCCGGATCTGTCGCGGACGGAGCAAGGCCGCGCCGCGCGGAACCTGCTGGACCTGTTCGGCCATGACCAGAGTCTCAAGCCCCTGGCCGCCGGGTAAGCTTCCGTAACGCGCCGCTCACGGGTCTTGCGCCCCTCCCCGGCTCGCCGTAACCCGGCGGGCGCGGGGGCGCCCGGTCCCCCAATAGATTTACCCCGGGGGGGGACGTGACCGTGGACGCCGCGCATATCGAGATCGAACGCCTGACCAAGCGCTTCGGCGCCTTCACGGCCGTGGACGATGTTTCCTTCACCGTCAGCGCAGGCGAGGTGCTGGGATTCCTCGGCCCCAACGGCGCCGGCAAGTCCACCACCATGAAGATGCTGGCCGGTTTTGTAACACCCACCGCCGGCACCGCCCGCATCATGGGTGAGGACGTGGTAGAGCGCCCCGTGGCCGCCAAGCGCCATCTCGGCTTCCTGCCCGAAGGCGCGCCGACCTATCCCGAGATGACGGTGCATGGCTTTCTTGCCTTCACCGCCCGCGCCCGCGGTTATCGCGGCAGCGAGGCCGGCGACCGCGTGCACGACGCCATGCGCATGACGAGTCTGGAGGAGGTTCGCCTCCAGCCGATCGAGACGCTGTCGAAGGGTTTCAAGCGCCGCGTCGGCCTCGCACAGGCGCTGCTGCACGACCCGCCCGTGCTGGTGCTGGACGAGCCGACAGACGGCCTCGACCCCAACCAGAAGCACGAGGTGCGCAACCTCATCGCCCGGATGGCGCCAAGCAAGGCCATGATCATTTCAACCCATATCCTCGAAGAGGTCGGGGCCGTCTGCACCCGCGCGATCGTCATCGCGCGCGGCCGCGTGGTGGCCGACGCCACGCCGGCGGCCCTTGCCGCGCGCGGCCCGGACCTCGACGCCGTGTTCCGCGACCTGACGCGGGAGGCCGCGTGATGGGTGGCACGCTGACCGTCGCCCGGCGCGAGCTGGCCTCCTATTTCGCCACCCCCGTGGCCTATGTGTTCATCGTCATCTTCCTGGTGATGTCGGGCGCGCTGACCTTCACGCTGGGCGGCTTCTTCGCGCGATCCACCGCGGATCTGCAGCCCTTCTTCGCCTTCGTCCCCTGGCTGTTCCTCTTCCTCGTTCCCGCCATCACCATGCGGCTCTGGGCGGAGGAGCGGCGCCTCGGCACGATCGAGCTGCTGCTCACCCTGCCGATCGCCCAATGGCAGGCGGTGCTGGGCAAGTTCCTCGCGGCCTGGGCCTTCTGTGCCATCGCGCTGGCCCTCACCTTCCCGCTTGTCATCACCGTGAACGTGCTGGGCAACCCGGATAATGGCGTGATCGCCGCCGGCTATCTCGGCTGCCTCATGGTCGCGGGCGCCTATCTCGCGATCGGGGCGGCCATTTCGGCGCTGACGAAGAACCAGGTGATCGCCTTCGTGCTCGCCGTGGCCGTGTGCTTCCTGTTTGCCGCCACGGGCTCGCCGGTCGTGACCGAATTCCTCAGCCGCAACATGCCGGTCCTGGCGGAGGTCGCGCGTGGCCTTTCCGTCACCGACCGGCTGGCGGCCTTCTCGCGCGGGGTGATCTCGCTGCGGGACGTGATCTTCTTTGCCAGCTTCATCGGCGTCTGGCTCTTTGCCAATGCCATTGCCGTCGACCTGCGGAAGGCGGATTGACCCTGTGAGCGACAACACTCAATCCATGGGCGCCCCCAAGCCGCGCAGCCGTGGCGCCTGGCTCTCCTTCGGTGTCCTGATCGCCGCCGTTGCCCTGGCGATCGGGGTGAACGTGCTGGCCGACCGCTTCCTCGCCCGCGCCCGCATCGACCTGACGGACCAGCGCCTCTACACCCTCTCCGAGGGCACGCGGCGCGAGGTCGCCAGCCTGCGC
>DATCMG010000645.1:0-2218 GCA_036563555.1 Roseomonas sp.
AGGGAGCCACCATCATCCCGTTGCATGAACGCCGCGGCCAAATCCTCGGTGGGTAGAGGACGCTCCCACAGGGTCTGAGCGGCGACCGCCTCAGGGCCGCTCAGCGCCACGTCTCTCCGTCCCAGTGATGCGTGGTCCAGCGGGCCCGCCTGTTCTCCACCACCACGCGGTTATAGCCATTCGCCTCTCCCCGCAGCCTCGTGGAGGTCGCGGAGCCGGCCTGCAGGACGGTGAGCTGGTCGCCCTCCTCAGCCTGGATCTTGTGGATGTTGTGGAAGCCGACATGGAGATGGCCGGAGAGCACCAGGCGCACGCCGCCACGCGCCAAATCCCGCAACGCGCGTTCGCCGCGCCGCACGATCGGTGTGCCGGGCTCGTCGGGCGGGGCGAGGAAAGGATGGTGGGCGACGACGATCCGGAAGGGACCCTCGGGAAGGCGGCGCAGGTGGCGGAGCGCGCGCAGCAGCCCGGCGCGGGGAACCACGCCATTCTCCCATTGCAGGTGGAGTCCGCCGCGCGAGACCGTGTTGAGGCCGACCACCTGGATCTCCTCATCCTCGAAGACCGGCTCTGTTTCCTGGGCGATCAGCGCCTGCCAGCGGCCGAAGGGATCGAGGAAGCGCTCCCAGGGGTAATAGGCGGTGATGTCGTGATTCCCCGGCACGGCGAGCCAGGGCGGGCGCAGCGCGTCGAGGAAGGCGCGGGCGGCGCGGTATTCGCCGCGGCGGGCACGCATGGTGAGGTCGCCGGAGATGACCACGAGATGGGCGGGGTCGGCATTGAGGCGGGCGAGCAGGGCATCCACCACGCGCTGGTCCACGCGGCAGAAATGCAGGTCGGAGATGTGGTCGATCACCCTCATTCCGGCGCCGCCTGCGGCGGGGCGAGGACCGTGAGGGCGCGCGGGCGCAGCGTGTATTGCAGCGGCGTGGGGAGGACCGAGCCCTCGCCGTCATTCATCACCAGCAGGCGCCGCCGCCGGGAATGGATGGAGAGGGCCGGGCCGGTCAGGATGTGGATGTCGCTGGAGCGCTTCCACATGCCGAGCGCCATCGCGATCAGCATCTTGGCGGTCCAGCCGATCGAGAAATTGCGGCTGACATAGAGGTAGAGCGAGCCGCCATCGAGGCGGGGGCGATGGAACATCAGGCCGGTTCCCTCCTCGTAGCCGTTGTTCACGATGGACATGGCACGGGTCCAGAGCCGCCAGGGCTTTTCCCATCCCGGGGCGTTGACCATCAGGCGCATGGGGCGCTGGCGCAGCAGGGCGCGGATGGCGGCGAGAACGACACGAATGACGGTGTAGAACCCGCCCTTGCGGCGGAAGCGCTGGCGGGCGCGGCCAACGGTATTGGGCAGGCCGATCACGGACTGGCAGAGGAAGGCCTGGCCGTTCACCTCGCCCACATCGATGGCGTGCGGGGCGGCGTTGCCAAGGGCCTCGGCGGCCGCGAGCGGTTCGAGCGGGATGCCGAGGTCGCGGGCGAGGAGGTTGAGCGTGCCCAGCGGCAGGATGCCCAGCACCCGGCCGCTGCCCGCCAGGCGCGCACCGACGCTGCGAATGGTCCCGTCGCCGCCTCCCACGATCACGATGGGCACATCGGTGGCGATCGCGGCCTCGATCCTGCCGCCGATATCGGGGGCGGCATCTTCGCCGATCACGGTGAGGTCGAAGCCGGCGCGGCGCAGCGCTTCCACGATCAACGCCGGCAACTCCGGGCGCCCGACCAGGGTGCCCGCGCGGTTGTTCATCACCAGCACGGCCCGCCTCATGGGGCGCCAATCATCAGAAATCCGATCCCCCGCTTCCGGCGGGCGAACGCGGCGGCGCGCATGGGGGTTGCGGCGGATGCGAAAAGGGGCGCGGACCCTGCGGCCCGCGCCCCCTTTGCCATTCCGCGATGCGGCGCGGGTCAGGCCGCGGCCTTCACCCCGGCCATCGAGCGCAGGACGTAGTGCAGGATGCCGCCCTGCTTGTAGTACTCGACCTCGTCGGCCGTATCGACGCGGCACTGGACCTGCGTGCGGGTCTCGGTGCCGTCGGCCCGGTGGATGACGATGTCCAGCAGCATCCGGGCCTTGAGATCCTCGAGGCCGAGGATGTCCACGGTCTCGTCGCCGGTGATGCCGAGGGTCTTGCGGTCCTCGCCCGGCTTGAAGACCAGCGGCAGCACGCCCATGCCGACCAGGTTCGAGCGGTGGATGCGCTCGAAGCTCT
>DATCMG010000647.1:0-2449 GCA_036563555.1 Roseomonas sp.
GCCTCCCGCCTTCTGGCCCCGGCGGTGCGGACCCGCGTCCTCGCCTTCTACCGGGTCGTCCGGCTGGCCGACGACATCGCCGATTCCCCCGACCTCGATCCCGCCGAAAAGCTCCGTCGCCTCGACGCCATCGAGGCCGCGCTGGATGGTGCCGCGGGCGTTCCGGAGGCCACCGCCCTCCGCGAGAGCGGCGCCGGGGTGGAGGAGGCGCGCCGCATGCTCACCGCCTTCCGCCGTGATTCCCGAAACGAGGGCTGCGCCGACTGGAACGCGTTGGCCGATTACTGCGCCCATTCCGCCAATCCGGTCGGCCGCCTCCTGCTGCGCCTGCATGGCGAGCAGGCGCCCGAGGTCCTCGAAGCCGCCGACGCCCTCTGCACCGCCCTCCAGGTGCTCAACCATCTGCAGGACATGGGCGAGGACCGCACCCAGCTCGGCCGCATCTACCTGCCCAGGTCCTGGATGGACGAAGCCGGCGGCGAGCACGCCGTCTTCACCGAGCCGGCGCCGCGCCGCGCCGTCCTCGACGCCCTGCTGGACCGCACCGACACACTGCTCGACGCCGCCGCCGCCCTGCCGCGCCTGCTGAGGAGCCGCCGTCTGGCGATGGAGTCCGCCACCACCATCGGCTGCGCCCGCCGCCTCCTCGCCCGCCTGCGCGCCGCCGATCCCATGGCCAGCCGCGTCGCCCTCACGAAGCTCGACGGCCTCGCCGCCCTGGCCACGGCGCCCTCCGGCGGCCCCTCCGACGCCGCGCTCGTGCGCGCCCGCGTCGCCCGTGCAGGCTCATCCTTCTCGAAAGGCATGGCCAGCCTGCGCGGGGAGCGCCGCCGCGCCCTTTACGCCGTCTATGCCTTCTGCCGCGCCGTGGACGACATTGCCGACGGCGCCGCCCCCGAGCCCGAGAAGCGCCAGTTCCTCGCCGAATGGCGCGCCAAGCTCGACACCCCCGGCTGCGCCATCTCCCGCGAACTTGCCCGCGCCCGTGCCGCCTTCGATCTGCCGAAGTCGGAATGCGAGGCCATGATCTCCGGCATGGAGACCGACTCCACCGCCCGCCTCCGCATTCCTGACGAAGCCGCGCTGGACCTCTATTGTCGCCGCGTCGCCGGCAGCGTCGGCGCCCTTTCCGTCCGCATCTTCGGCGCCCCCGAGGCGGAAGCCTTCGGCCTGGCCCTCGGCCGCACGCTGCAACTCGTGAACATCCTTCGTGACATCGACGAGGACGCGGCCCGGGATCGCGTTTATATCCCCCTTTCCTGGCTCGGCCCCGACTCCGACGCGGCCAGCCTTCTCAGCCGCCCCGACCTTCACGAAGCCTGCCACCGCCTCCTCGCCCGCGCAGAGAACGGCTTCGCGGCCGCCGAGGCCGCCCTCGCCGGCGCAAACGCCAGGCCCCTCCGCCCCGCCCGCGTGATGATGTGGGCCTATCACCGCATCCTCCAGCGGCTCGCGGCTCGCGGCTTCCACCCACCCCGCCTGCGCCCCCGCCTGGGACCGGGGGAGAAGGGCCGGCTGGCGGCGATGGCGCTGGGATGGTGATGGGCTGTCCGGACGGTCCCCGGAAGGCTTCGCTTCCCGAACCCTCCGCTGTGGGGCAGCAAAGATGGAAGGTCGAGGAACATCAGGTTCCTCGCGGAAGGGGCTTGGGGAAGGCAAAGCCTTCCCCAAGGCAACCCGCGCCCCCATGACCACCCATGTTATCGGCGCTGGCCTCGCCGGCCTGGCGGCGGCCCTGGCGGTGCGCGGCCCCGTGACGGTGCATGAAGCCGCCGTAGCCGCCGGCGGGCGCGCGCGGGCACTGCCGGACGGCACGGATAACGGCACGCATGCGCTGCTGGGCGCCAACCGGGCGGCGCTGGATTTCCTGCGCGGGATCGGGGCTCTGGGCGATTGGGTGGAGCCGGAGCCCGAGGGGCTGCCGGTGCTCGATCTGGCTGATGGGCAGGCGCGGCGCGTGGCGCTGTCGCCGCTGGGCTGGCTGCGTGCCGCGCGGCGGCCGGATGGGCTGACGCCGCGCGCCCTGATGTCCTTGATGCGCCTGGCCGGTCCGGGCGACCGCGCCGTCGGTCCGGCCTTGTCGGACCACCCGGCCTTCCTGCGCGGCTTCGTGGAACCGCTGGTGATCGCGGCCCTTAACACCCCGGTGGGGGAAGCCTCCTCCCGCCGTCTCGCCGCCGTGCTGCGCCGCGTGGGGGTACCGGGGGCCGCGCGGTTGCTGGTGGCCCGCCGCGGGCTTGGCCCGGACCTCGTGGAGCCCGCCCTGGCGGCGATCCGCGCGCGTGGCTGCACCATCCGCCACGGCGCCCGCCTGCGCGCCCTCCGGATCGAGAATGGCCGTCTCGCGGCCCTCGATTTCGGGGACGAGATATTGGTGCTGGGGGAGGGGGACCGCGCCATCCTCGCCCTTCCTCCCTGGGAAGCGGCGCGGTTGCTGCCCGGCCTGCGC
>DATCMG010000650.1:0-2721 GCA_036563555.1 Roseomonas sp.
ACCACTGTCTTGCCGCACGTCCTGGCGGCGCAAATCCGCCACTTCGCTCAGCCGGGCACCAGAGAAGGCCAGGAGCCACGGGAGCCATCGGCGCCAGCCCTTGCCCGCACGCGCAGCGTTCAGGATCGTGGCGGCTTCCTGATCCGTGTAGGGCGTCCGGGACGGAGGACCACGACGGGCTACCCTAGGCGCCAGCCCTGCAAAGAGGTTCGCTTCCAGTTTGCCGTTCGCCACTCCCCATTTGCATACTGTGCCCAGGGATATGATCTCGTCAGCCACCGTTCCGGGTGTGCGCCCTGCGCCCAGCCGCGCCGCCTTGAACGTCACCACGTCTTCCTTCGTGAGCTGATGCAGGTCATCGAACCCCAGCACGCGAGCAAGCTGGCGGAATGCGCCCCGATACTTCCGCTCTGTGGCTGGTGCCGGACGGTTCTCTACCATCCACGCATCCACCAACGCCTCTGCCGGGAAAGGAGCAGGAGTGGGCGCCGCTACGGCACGCTGAGGCGGTGGAGGTGCCTCCCCCGTTGCACTGAGCGAGGTGAACAGAGGATCACCAGCCCCAAGGGTTAGACCAGCCAGACGGCGCTCTGTCCGGCGTGCAGCCTCCACCATGGCCGCCTGCACGATCTCCACCCCCAGCCATGCCAAATCCCCCGCCGGACGAGCAAAGCCGTAACCGGCGAGAATGCGGCCCAGGGTGTGATCGGCCTCCCGCTCCCCTCCAGGCCCCGAGTAGGCTGCCTCATCCTGTCTCACGTTGGCGATGGCGCGTTCCAGTTCGGCAGGGTCATCGGAGGCACGGAGCTTGGCAGCCGCCACCGCCGCATGGCGCTCTCGGTCCTGGAACCAATGCGCGACTGCCTGCCGGATGACGGCTTCAGATGGCTCCGCCAGTGCAACCGGCTTCGCTCCCGCGCCTCCTGCACCCTTAGCGAGGCGTAACCGGGCCTCCGCAAACTCGGCGCTGAGCCGCGTCATAGCCAATTCGTGGAGGCGCCGTGCCTGAGCGAATGGAACGTCGCCGTGGCTCATCCATACCTCACGCTTACCCAGTACCGCCCGAAGGTCATCCGGTACCCTCCGCCGCAGGGTCCAGCGGCGGTGGCGATCACGGGTCAGGCACGGGATTTTCGGCAAGTCGTCCACCGCTCTTGTGTAGCAGAGAAGTGGAGCAAGGATCAGTGTAAGATCTTGTTTTGACCGTATGTCTTTGTCTTCTATGGACAAAGAGTGGTGCTGCCAGAGAGGATTGAACTCTCGACCTCTCCCTTACCAAGGGAGTGCTCTACCACTGAGCTACGGCAGCCCTGCCCGCGGGCGAGGCGCTACCTAGCCGCTGTGCCCGCCTCACGCAACCCTCACGCTTGACGCAACCGCATCTTCGCCGAATCAGCCCCGATGAGTGACGAAGCGCCCAAACCCGCCGACCCCACGCCCCGCCCCGCCCCCTCCGAACGCGAGCGTCGCCTGGCCGCCGCCCTGCGGGAAAACCTGAAGCGCCGCAAGGCCCAGTCGCGGGAGAGGACTCCGCCCTCTCCTCCCCCGGAGGATAAGAAGGAGAGCTAGGCAGGCCTCACGGCCCATCCCGGTTGCCGCCCCGCAGCCCAGGGTCTATCCCGCGCGGCGCTCCCTTACCTGGGCGCATCAGCGCTCCCGCCTCCGGGATGCGTCGAGGGGGACCCCACATGCCGATCATGCCCGACCACTGGATCCGCCGCATGGCGACGGAGCAAGGCATGATCGAGCCCTTCGTGGAGGCGCAGCGGCGGGAGGGGGTGATCTCCTACGGCCTGTCCAGCTACGGCTATGACGCCCGCGCCGCCGGCGAGTTCAAGATCTTCACCAACGTGGACAACGCGATCGTCGACCCGAAGAGCTTCTCCGAGGATGGCTTCGTGACCCGCAAGGGCGAGACCTGCATCGTCCCGCCCAACTCCTTCGTGCTGACCCACACAGTCGAGTATTTCCGCATCCCGCGGGACGTGCTGGTGATCTGCCTGGGCAAATCCACCTATGCCCGCTGCGGGCTGATCGTGAACGTCACCCCCCTGGAGCCGGAATGGGAGGGACAGGTGACGATCGAGATCAGCAACACTACCCCCCTCCCCGCCCGCATCTACGCGAATGAGGGCATCTGCCAGTTCCTCTTCCTGAAGGGAGAGGGCGCGCCGGATGTGTCCTATGCGGACCGGGCCGGAAAATACATGCGCCAGCGCGGCGTCGCGCTGCCGAGGCTCTGAGGAAAGTACCATGGACCGCATCCGTCTCCGCGGCGGGCGCCCGCTGAAGGGCACCATCCCGATCGGCGGGGCCAAGAACGCAGCCCTGCCCCTGATGGCCGCCAGCCTGCTGACCGAAGGGCCGCTGGTGCTGACCAATGCCCCGGCGCTGGACGACACCCGTACCATGGCAAGGCTGCTGGAGCAGCACGGGCTGTCGGTGGAACATGACACCAAGGCCCGCACCATGACCCTGGGCGGGGCGGCGACGAACCTGGTCGCGCCCTATGACCTCGTGCGGAAGATGCGGGCCTCGGTGCTCGTGCTTGGCCCACTCCTCGCCCGCCACGGGGAGGCGAAGGTCTCGCTGCCTGGCGGCTGCGCCATCGGCACAAGGCCCGTCGATCTCCACCTCAAGGGGCTGGAGCAGATGGGGGCGAAGATCGAGCTGGATTCCGGCTACATGAACGCCACCGCTCCCGGCGGGCTCAAGGGTGCG
>DATCMG010000659.1:0-5061 GCA_036563555.1 Roseomonas sp.
GGCGGCGCGGGGGAAAGGGCGCCCGGCCCTATCTGGCCCCGGGCAGGGGTGGATGTTAGCCTCCAGCCACGGCGGAGGCGCCGCCTGCCAGGCGCGGCG
Source organism: Roseomonas sp. (assembly GCA_036563555.1). Taxonomy (GTDB): domain Bacteria; phylum Pseudomonadota; class Alphaproteobacteria; order Acetobacterales; family Acetobacteraceae; genus Roseomonas. The sequence goes on from DATCMG010000659.1 coordinate 100, forward strand.
CCACGGCGGCCCCGCGACGTCCTTCCGGGAGGTGACCATGCCTTATGTGATCGGTGAAGACCTGCCGGATGCCCCGGCCGGAAGCCGTTTCCGCGCCCTGCTGGAACGCCCCGGCATCCTGCGCCTGCCCGGGGCGCATACCGGGATGGCCGCGCTGCTGGCGAAGCGGGCGGGGTTCGAGGCGCTCTACATGTCGGGTGCCGCCATGTCGGCCAATATGGGCCTGCCGGATCTCGGCATGATCACGGTGGACGATGTGTGCTGGTACATCCGCCAGGTGGCGCGCGCCTCGGCCCTGCCGGTGCTGGTGGATGGCGACACGGGCTATGGCGAGGCGCTGAACGTCATGCACATGGTCCGCGCCTTCGAGGAGGCGGGGGCGGCCGCAGTGCATCTGGAGGACCAGCTGCTGCCGAAGAAATGCGGCCATCTGAACGACAAGAAGCTGGCCGATCCGCGGGACATGGCGGCCAAGGTGGCCGCCGCGCGCAAGGCCCGCCGGCATCTCTACCTGATCGCCCGCACCGATGCGGCGGCGAGCGAGGGGATCGATGGCGCGGTGGCCCGCGCCAGGCTCTATCTCGAGGCAGGCGCCGACGCGATCTTCCCCGAGGCCTTGAACACCGCCGAGATGTTCCGCGAATTCGCCCGCCGGATGCCGGGGGTGAAGCTGCTGGCGAACATGACCGAGTTCGGCCGCACGCCCTTCTTCACGGACCGGGAGTTCGAGGAGATGGGCTATGCCATGGTGATCTGGCCTGTCTCGGCGCTGCGGGTGGCGAACCGCGCGATGGAGGAGCTCTACGCCGCCATCAACCGCGACGGCGGCACCCAGGGCATGGTCGACCGGATGCAGACCCGGGCGCAGCTCTACGAGACCATCGGCTACCACGAATACGAGGCGCTCGACGCCTCGCTGGTGAAGACCATCATCCCCGAGGGAATGCCGCAGCGATGAGGCGCCGCATTCTTCTCGGCCTGCTGGCGCTCGCGCCGGCAGCCGCCCTGGCGCAGGACGGGCCGCAACCGAAGCTGCCGACGGAGCCGCTGGTGATCGTGACGCGCGACGGAAAACGCCATGAGTTCCAGGTGGAAATGGCGCTGGACCCCCAGCAGCAGATGGTGGGGTTGATGTTCCGCCCCTCGGTCGGCCCGAATGAGGGAATGCTGTTCGATTGGGGGCAACCGCGCGAGAGCAGCATGTGGATGCGCAACACCATCACCTCGCTGGACATGCTCTTCATCACCCAGTCCGGCGTGGTGCTGCGGATCGCGGAGCGGACGGTGCCGCGCAGCCTGGCCACGGTCAGCTCCAACGGCCCGGTGCGGGCCACGCTGGAGCTGGCCGCGGGGACGGCGGAGCGGCTGGGCATCCGGGTTGGCGACAAGGTGGAGCAGCGGATCTTCGGGACGGCGCGCTAAGTTTCCGGCAACGGGGTATTCAGGTGCTCGCGCGGAGGCTTCAGAGCGGCAGGATCAGCGTCTGGCCGAAACGGGGCACGATGAAGGACTCCTCCGGGAGCCCGGCTTCCGCGCGAAGGGCGGCCAGGGCCTCGGCCGGGGCGTCGATCCCTTCCTGGGTCAGCTTGAAGGTGCCGAAATGCATCGCGATGGCGGTCCGCACGCGCGTGTCCGCCTTCGCGCGTAGGGCCTCTTCCGGGTTCATATGGACCGAGCGCATGAACCAGCGGGGCTCATAGGCCCCAATAGGGATCAGGCCGATGGCGAAGGGGCCGGCCTCCTCGCCGATTTCGGCCAGATGGCTGCCATAGGCCGTGTCCCCGGCAAAAAGGATGCTCCCGGCCGGCATGCGGATCGCGAAGCCGCCCCAGAGGGAGCGGCCCCGGTCGCCAATCCCACGAGCCGAGAAGTGGTGAGCGGGCAGATAGGTGATGCTGGCGTTGCCGATGCTGGTCCCGGTCCACCAGTCCAGTTCCTCGGCGCCGTGGATGCCGTTGCGGGCAAGGATGGGGGCGTTGCCGAGGCCGGTGATGATCCGGGGCGGCTTCAGTGACCGCAGCGTCCTGATGTCCATGTGGTCGTAGTGGTTGTGGGACAGCAGCACCGCATCAAGCGGCGGCAGGGCTTCCAGTGCCAGGCCCGGGGCGCGGGCGCGGCGCGGTCCGAGGAAGGGAAGCGGGCTGCATCGCTCGCTCCAGATCGGATCGGTCAGCAGGGTGGGGCCGCCGGCGATGCGGATGAGGAAAGTCGCATGGCCGATGAAGGTGATGGCGGCGTGGCCGGGCGGCGGGGTAGTGGGTGGTGCCTCCGCCGGGTCTTCCAGATGCCGGGGCCAGGGTGTGCCCGCGCCCTCCCGCATCATTCGCCAGACCTGGCCGAGCGGATTCCCGGCGACGCTTCCATCGGGATTGAGGAAGCGGCCGTCGGGCCCCCGCTGTGCCCCTTGCCTCAAGCGTTCACCTTCACGCCCAGCTCTCCCGCCATGTCGAGCGCGAACTGCCAGGCGACGCGGCCGGAACGCGAGCCGCGTGTGATGGTCCATTCCTTCGCGCGGGCGAGCAGCGCGTCCCGCTCGATCGGCAGGTCCAGCGCCTTCGCATAGCCCTCGACCATGGCGAAATAGGTGGGCTGGTCGCAGTTGTGGAAGCCGATCCAAAGGCCGAATCGGTCGGAGAGCGAGACCTTCTCCTCCACGGACTCGCTGGCATGGATGGCGCGCTGCTGCTCGTTCTCGATCATGTCGCGCGGCATCAGGTGGCGGCGGTTCGAGGTTGCGTAGAAGATGACATTGGGCGGGCGCCCGGCGATGCCGCCATCCAGCACCGATTTCAGCGCCTTGTAGTCGGCGTCCTCGCGCTCGAAGGACAGGTCGTCGCAGAAGACCAGCGCGCGGCGGGGCTGCTCGCGGAGGATTTCCAGCAGCTCGGGCAGGGTTGCGATGTCCTCGCGCGCGATCTCGATCAGGGCGAGGCTGCCGGCGATCGTGGCATTGGCGCGGGCATGGGCGGCCTTGACCAGGGAGGACTTGCCCATGCCCCGCGCGCCCCAGAGCATGGCGTTGTTGGCTGGCAGGCCACGCGCGAAGCGAAGCGTGTTCTCCAGCAGCAGGCCCTTCTGCTGCTCGACGCCCTGGAGCAACCCGATATCGACGGCCGCCACGCGGCGGACCGGCGCCAGCCGGGGCAGGGGGGTGGGATGCCAGATGAAGGCATCGGCGCCGTCCAGGCGGGGCGCGGCATGCGGGGCGGGGGCCATGCGCTCCAGCGCCTCCGCGATGCGGGTCAGCAAGGCTTCGTCCATCGGTGTTTCCTGGGTGTCCCTTGGGGGCTTTTCCGCCTCGGCTTGACGCGAGGGGGTGGGCAGCTAGTTTCCGCCCCTCTTCGCACCCACAACGCCCGGACGGAAGCCCAGCCCCATGTTCATCTCCCCGGCCTACGCCCAGGACGCAGCCGCCGGCGGCGCGACCGGCATGATCATGCAGTTCGCCCCGCTGATCCTGATCTTCATCGTGTTCTATTTCATCCTGATCCGCCCACAGCAGCGGAAGATGAAGGAGCACCGGGACATGCTCGGCCAGCTCAAGCGCGGCGACCGCGTGATCACGGGCGGCGGCCTGGTGGCGACGATCACCAAGGTGAAGGAGGGCTCGGATGAGATCGAGGCCGAGATCGCACCGAATGTGCGGGTCACCCTCGTGCGGACGACGATCGGCAGCGTGATCCGCCCGATCCCGGCGAACGACGCCACGCCGAAGACCTGATCCAGGGTCTCGGAACGCGCGAAGGGCGCCGCGGGGAGAACCCGCGGCGCCCTTCGACTTTCGGGGCGGGCCGCCGCGCGGGCGGCCCGGCGGCGATCAGGCCGTCTGGCCGGACTTCATGCCCTTGTCGAGCAGCGAGGCCACGAACTCCCAGTTCACCAGCTTTTCCAGGAAGTTGGTCAGGTAGTCCGGGCGGCGGTTGCGGAAGTCCAGGTAGTAGGAGTGCTCCCACACATCGACGCCAAGGATCGGCGTGCCCTCGCCTGTCGCGATGGGGTTGGAGCCGTTCGGGGTCTTGGTGATCTTCAGCTTCCCCGAGGAATCCTGGATCAGCCAGGCCCAGCCGGAGCCGAACTGGCCGACGCCTGCCGCCTTGAAGTCGTCCTTGAACTTCTGCAGGCCGCCGAGGTCGCTCTCGATCTTGGAGGCCAGGGCGCCCGGGATCTTGTCGCCGCCGCCATTGGGGGACATCACCTGCCAGAAGAGCAGGTGGTTCCAGTGCTGGCCGGCCTGGTTCAGCACGGGCAGGCCGTCGGCCCCGGCCTTGCCGGCCTCGGCGACGATCTGTTCCAGCGTCTTGCCCTGCAGGCCCTTGCTCTCGATCAGGCCATTAAGTGCGGTGACATAGGCCTGGTGGTGCTTGCCGTGGTGCAGCTCCAGGGTCTCCTGCTGCATCCCGCGGGCGCCGAGGGCACCGGCATCATAGGGCAGGGGGGGCAGGCTGAAGGCCATGAGGCGTCTCCTTCGCAGGTGATTCGGGCCGCAATGTCGCGCTTGTGGGGCGCCGGGCCAAGGGCGGCGCCCGTCACGCCGCCGCGATAGGGCGCGCTTGCCAGCCGGGCCGAGCCGGTCCAAGGGGCCGCAATGGCCGAGGCACCCGCCCTTTCCGCCGTGGCCGCGCTGGCCCGGCGCCACGACCCGGACCGCTTCCTCTGGGCCCTCTTCGCGCCGCCCGAGGCGCGGGAGACGATCTTCACCCTCATCGCCTTTAACCATGAGCTGGCCCGCGCGCGGGAAGCGGCGCGGGAGCCGATGATGGCGATGATTCGCCTGCAATGGTGGCGCGACGCGGTGGAGGAGGCGGTGGCCCGAGTCCCCGCGCGGCGGCACGAGGTGGCAGGGCCGCTGGCCCAGGCGATCCGTGAGAGAAGGCTCGATCCAGCGGCCCTGCTCGCGATGATCGATGCGCGGGAGGTGGATGAACCGCCGGCCGATCGGGCGGCGCTGGAGGAGCGGCTGGC
>DATCMG010000666.1:0-12227 GCA_036563555.1 Roseomonas sp.
ACCAACCAACGTGTCGTGATCGGGCAACCGGCAGATTCCATGCTGATCAACCCGGCCGCGCTGGTGGTGATCGACCGCCTGAAGCGCGCCGGCTTCAACCTGGACATCGTCACCGCCGATTGGAGCACGCTGGCCCAGCGCTGGGTGAGGAACGACCCACCGGAGCAGGGCGGCTGGCACCTCGTGCCGGTGGTCTATACGGGCTTCGACATGGCGAACCCGCTGAGTAACCCTGGCATTGGTTACAACTGCACGGGCAATCTGCCCTGGAACTACTGCGTGCCGGAGATGACACCGGTACTCGACCGGTTTGCGGCGGAAAGCGACCCGGCGCGCCGCAAGGAACTGGCGGCGGAGCTGCAGCGCTTGGCCCATGAGAACGTCACCTTCCCGATCACCGGGCAGTTCGCAAGTCCCGCAGCCTGGCGCTCGGAACTGCGCGGGGTGATCGATTTCGGCTTCCCCGTGCTTTGGAATATCGAGCGCGGGGGGCGGTAGGCAGCCAAGGGGCGAGTAAGGGCCACCGATCCGGCTTCGAACCCGGATCAGGTGGCTCCTGAAAAGGTTCGGTGAAGAGCCGCGCTATGCCGCCACTGACTGCTCCGCGGCCACCTCCGCCAGGATGGCGTAGGACCGCTTGCGGGCCGCGGGGTCGTGGATATGGCCGGTGAGCATCAGCTCATCGGCTCCGGTCCGCTCGATGATGTCCCGCAGCCCGCGCCGCACCGCGTCACGCCCGCCGACGATGGTGCAGGCCAGGCTGTGATCGATCATTGCGCGCGCATGGGGGTCGAGGCTCTCGTAGAAGCCTTCCTTCGGCGCGGGCAGCTTCCCCGGACGGCCGGTGCGCAGGTTCACGAAGGACTGCTGGTGCGAGGAGAAGAGGAAGCGCGCCTCCGCATCCGTCTCCGCCGCGTGCAGGTTCACGCCGATCATGACATGCGGCTTCTCCAGGTGCCCGGAGGGCCGGAAGCGCTCGCGGTAGATGGCGATTGCATCGTGCAGCGCGGCCGGCGCGAAATGGGAGGCGAAGGCGTAGGGAAGGCCGAGCGCCGCCGCGAGCTGTGCGCCATAGGTGGAGGAACCCAGGATCCAGACCGGCACGTCCAGCCCCGCGCCCGGCACCGCCTGCACGCGCTGGCCGGGCTGGGCCGGGCGGAAATAGGCCATCAGCTCCATCACGTCCTGCGGGAAGGAATCGACGTCGCCCTGGAGGGTCCGGCGCAGGGCATGGGCGGTGACCTGGTCGGTGCCCGGGGCACGCCCGAGGCCGAGATCGACGCGGCCGGGATAGAGGGCTGCGAGGGTACCGAACTGCTCCGCGATGGTCAGCGGCGCGTGGTTGGGCAGCATGATGCCGCCGGCGCCGATGCGGATCCGCGTGGTGCCATTCGCGACATGAGCGAGGGAGACGGCCGTTGCCGCGCTGGCGATGCCGGGCATGTTGTGGTGCTCGGCCATCCAGTAGCGGGTGTAGCCGAGGGCTTCGACATGCCGTGCGAGGTCGGCCGAGTTGCGCAACGCCTGGCCGGCGTCACTACCCTCGGGGATGGGGGAGAGGTCGAGGACGGAGAGGGGGATCATATCGGGCATATGGTTGGCTCCTCCCCCGGCCGAAAGGCCGGGTCTTTGGGTGGGGGATACCTCCCCGGGCCGTTCTTCAGGCTGGCTGGAAGAAGCGGTTCACTGGCCGGGGCAGCCCCAGATTCTCCCGCAGCGTCCGCCCCTCATATTCCGCCCGGTGGAGCCCGCGCCGTTGCAACTCCGGGACCACCTTCGCCGCGAAGTCGTCCAGCCCGCCCGGCAGGTAGGGGAACATGATGTTGAACCCGTCGCAGGCGCCGCTTTCCAGCCATTCCTGCATCTCGTCGGCGATGCGCTTCGGCGTGCCGACCATGGCCGCGCCGGCATAGCCGCCGAGGCGCTGGGCGAGTTGGCGAACAGTGAGGTTCTCGCGCCGCGCGATGGCAATAGCGCGCTCGCGGCCGCTCTTGCTGGCATTGGTTTCAGGGATGTCTTGGGGCAGGGGGGCGTCCGGATCGAAGGCCGAGGCGTCGGTGCCCAGCGCAATGGAAAGGGACGCAATGGCGCTGTCGTAATGCACGCCGCTGTCCAGCATGGCGCGCTTCTCCCGCGCCTCCTCCTCGCTGTCGCCCACCACCACGAAGGCACCGGGGAGGACGAGGAGATGGTCGGGGTTCCGCCCCGCCGCGGCCGTGCGGGATTTTACATCGGCGTAGAAGGCGCGGGCGTCGGCGATCGGGCCGCCGGCGGCGAAGATCACCTCCGCCGTCTCGGCCGCGAGCTGGCGGCCATCCTCGGAGGCACCGGCCTGGACGATGACCGGCCAGCCCTGGACCGGGCGCGCAACATTCAGCGGCCCACGGACGGAGAAGTGCTCCCCCTTATGGGCGAGGACATGCATCTTCTCCGGATCGAAATAGGTGCCGCTCTCAACATCGCGGATGAAGGCGTCATCGGCCCAGCTATCCCAGAGGCCCGTGACCACGTCGATGAACTCATGGGCGCGGCGATAGCGGGCGGCGTGCTCCCAATGCTCCTCGCGGCCGAAATTCTGCGCCTCGTTCGGATTGCCTGAGGTGACGACGTTCCAACCGGCGCGTCCGCCGCTGATGTGGTCGAGCGAGGCGAATTTCCGCGCGATGTGCCAGGGCTCGTTATAGGTGGTGGAGGCGGTGGCGATGAGGCCCAGGCGCTCCGTCACCATCGCGAGCGCGGGTAGCAGCGTCATGGGGTCGAAGCTGGTCGTGGTGGCGCTGCGCTTCAGGGCCTGGATTGGCATGTTCAGCACGGCTTGGTGGTCGGCCATGAAGAAGGCATCGAACCGGGCGGCTTCGAGCGTTCGAGCGAAGCGGACCAGATGCTCCAGGTTGAAATTCGCGTCCGGGAAGGCGCCAGGATAACGCCAGGCGGCGGTATGAATGCTGACCGGGCGCATGAAGGCGCCCAGGCGCAGGCGGCGGGTTGCAGGCATCGGGACTCAATTCACGATAATGTTTCGTGCATTGATATGATCGCCCCGATGCCGCCGTGCAAGGCGACGCCATCAGAAGCGGTTCTGGAGGCGCATGAGCATACGAGTCTCGTCGAAATTCGCCGCCTTGTCGTACCGGACCGCACCTCCAAGGGTGAGGGTGGGGCTGATCGCCCAATCCACCTCCGCTCGCAGCCCGCCGACGAAGCCGCTTTGCGACTGGCCGGGATAAAAGGCACTGACCGGCGTGGTGGATCCGGCGCTGGAGGTGGCCAGGGCCTCGGCCTGGGATTGCAGGCCGGGGTCGTTCGGGAAGTAGGGCGCGCGGTCCTCGCGATAAGAGGCGTAGCCGGCCGTGGCGCCGATCCGATAGGTCACGTCGCCCGCGCGGCCCCGCCAATCCACGGGAATGTTGAGTGCCGTGTATTGCTGCGGGCTGAAATACCCGCCATGGCCGAGGGTGAAGTAGCGCAGGTTCCGATCGTAGCTGAAATAGACAAGGTCCACCCCGCCGGTCAGCTCGCCGGATGCAGCCTTGTAGATGGGGAGCGAGATGCCCGCCCCTGCCTCGATCCGGGTGTTGCTGGCCACGCCGTCGCCGTCAAAACTGGCATAGCCGCCGCCCGCATAGGCGAAGCCGGCACCGACCGGCACCTCCACCTGCGCCCGGCCACTGGTCCGCATGACAGGGCCCCAGGATGTGCTGGTGCGATCGTCCACGGCGCCGGCCCAGGAGAGCAGGCTGTCCGTCACCGCGCGCCGCTCGCCCGCCACGCGGACCCGCAACTGGTCGGACAGGGCAGGGGACAGCTCGATGCCGCCGACGACATTGCTGCGGCGGAAGCCGAGCGGCGTGGTGCCGATATCGAGCTTCAGCCAGTCGTTGCGCGTGTAGTTGGCAGACAGGGCCACGCCCGATGCGCTGGTATCGCGCGACGAGGCCAGGCCTGAGGCGCTGCTGGCAAGGGAGCCGTTCAGCGCGTTGGTACCGTAACGGCGCAGCGCCTGCACATCCGCCAGCGGCGAGCCGGAATCGATGGTGACCGGCTGCACGGAGGCGGTCAGGCGCCCGCCCAGCCTGCCGGGGGAGACTTCAGCCTGGAAAGTGGCGCCGAGCTCCGTCAGGCGGTCCAGCCCCTGGTCGCCGGAACGGATGCGGGCGGCCGCCGCGCCGGTCAGCAGCGTGCCCGTTTCGGAGCGGAGCGCCGCGGCCTCGGCCTGGATCTGCCGCAGCACGGGATCGGCGGGCTGTGCCGTGGCGATCATGGTGCCACCGCCGAGCCCTGTTCCGGATCGGGCGAAGGGATTGGCGAGCCCCTGCATCGGCATGGCGCCCGGGCTGGCCGCCGCGGCGCGGGCGGAGCTGCCGAGTTCCGCGCTGCGCTGGGTGGCCGCCATCTCCAGCGCGCGGCGCGCGCGGGCCTCGTCGCCCGAGGCGCGGGCCACGCGGGCTTCCAGCAGGGCCACGCGGGAATCGCGGGAGTGGGTGGCCTGCGCGGCGGCCAGCAACCCCTCGGCGCGCTGGCGATCGCCGGCGGCAAGTGCCGCCTCGATGGCGCTGCGCCGGGCATCGAGGTTGCGTGGATCGCGCACCAGCACCGCCTCGGCCACGCGCAGCGCCTCCTCCGGCCGGCGGGCGCCGAGATAGAGGCGCGACAGGGCAAGATTCGCGTCCTGGTTCCCGGGGTCCGAGGACAGGACGGGGCGCAGGCGCTCGAAGGCATCGGCCTGGTCGCCGGCCTCGTTCAACCGGTCGGCGGCGCGGATAGCCGCGCCGGCGCGGATGGAGGCGAGGTCGCGGCGCTGCTCGGCCGTCGCGGTGGTGGTGTCGGCCTCAGCGGCCAGCGCGACCGCCTCCGCCTCCAGCCCTGCGCTGAGCAGCGCGCCGGCGATGGCGATGCGGGCGGTGGCTCCGGTGGCGCTGCGGTTGGCGATCGCGACCCGAGCGGCCTCGGCGGCCCCCGCGCGGTCCCCCGCCTCGCCGAAGGCGCGGATCACGGCGACCGCCGTGCTGCCCGTCGGATCGGGCCGGGCGGCGAGGGTGAGCAGGCGTGAACGGCCTTCAATCGGACTCAGTGGCAGGAGGGCTGCGGCCGATTGCACCTCCCGCTGGCCGCGGATGCGGGCGGCGAGGCGCGACATATCCGGGCTGCGCCGGTTCGGTGGCACGCGGGAGAGGAGGGCATCCGCATCGGCGACGCGGTTGTCCTCCTCCGCCAGCAGCGCGGCGGCATAGGCTGCATCGGGATTGGTGCTGCGCGCGGCCAGCTCTTCCACCACCGCACGGGCCTCGGCGCCGCGGCCCTGGCGGCGCAGGGCGCGGGCGAGGTCGAGCCGCGTCCAGGGATCCTCGGGCGCGGCGGCAACGGCGTTGCGCAGGATGGCGGCAGCGGCAGCCGGATCGGCCACGCGCGCGGCCTCGGCGCGGTAGGAATTGGCCTCGGCGCTGGCCGTGCCGGAGACCGCGCGAGGCGCGGCGGGGCGGGCGATGGCGAATTCCGCCGGGCGATTCTGCGCGCGCAGCGCCGCGTTCAGCCCCTGCTGCGCGGCCCCGAAGCCCGGGCGGCGGCTGAGCGCGGCGCGGAAGCGGGCCTCGGCCCCTTGCGGGTCGTTGCGGCGGAGCGCCAGCTCGCCCAGCACCAGCTCGGCATCGGAACGGTCATCCACCTCGCGCATCGCGGCCCGGCGGGCGGCCTGGTCGGCGCCCTCCAGGTCGTTGCGGCGAAGGCGGGCCTGCGCTTCGGCGAGGTCGGTGGAATAGGAGGCCGCATCCAGCGCGCGCTGCCACTGCTGCGCGCGGGACGGATCGGCGGCAATGGCGCGTTCGAGCAGTCGCCGCGCCTCGGGCTGGTTGCCCTGACGCAGGCGGACGATGCCGAGGCCACCCAGCGCGTCGGCATCGTTCGGACTGGCCGCGAGAATCGTCTCGAACTGGCGTGCGGCATCGGCGGTGCTGCCGGATTCCAGCCGTGCGAAGGCGGATTGGCGGGCGGCGGCATTGGGATCGGCGGGGGCTGCGGGCGGCGCGGCGCGCAGGGCCTCCAGCCGGCGGCGCAACTCGGCATCATCCGGGAAGCGCTGGAGATAGGCCTCGATCTGTAGGGCGGCGGCGGGATCGTTGCCGGTGAAGCCGATCGCGGCGCGCCAGGATTGCCGGGCCTCCTGGCCCAGCTCGGGACGGTCGGCCAGCTCGGCCAGACGGCGGATGCCCTCGGCACGGGTAGCGGCGGAATAGGTCAGGCCCTGGGCATAGGCGAGCTGCGCGCGATCCGTGGCGCCGGGGCGGCTGGCGAGGGCGGCGAGGCCCCGCTGGCCCTCGGCGCGGCCCTGATCCGTGCCGGACAGGGTTTGGTAGTATTCCAGCGCATAGGGCTCGGTCGGGCCCTGGGCGCCGAAAATCTGGCGGTAGCGCTGGGCGGCGGCATCGGTGCGGCCCTCCCGCGCCAGACGGCGCGCCTCCTCGATGGCGTTGCGGTCGATCTGGGCGCCACGCACGGCGCCTTCGGCCTGGGCCTGTTGCTCGGGCGTGGCGCCCGTGTTGCGGAGGCGGGCGAGATAGGCATTCGCGGCGTCGCGGTTCCCGCGCGCAACCTCAAGCCGGGCAGCGACGGAGAGGACGGCCGGGTTCTCGGGGGCCGCCGCCAGGGCGCGCTCCACCGCCGGCGCCGCCAGTTCCACGCGGTCCTGGGACAGCCAGCGCTCGGCCTGCCGCACCAGCACATCCACTGCGGCAGGCGGGGAGGGCGCGACCTGCGCCGACGCGATGCCCGGCCAGGCTGCCAACGCCAGGGCAATGCGCAGCGCCCCCCTGCCCTTCCCTCGGTGCATGCCCGGCATGGTCCTAATGCCCCTTCGGTGTGCGGGCGCGCAGCCGCATGGCGGCCCGGCGGCGCAGAAGCCAGTAAAAGGGCAGGCAGAGCAGCAGCGCGCCCGCGAGCATCAACCCCGCCACCCGCCAGGGGCTGGTGCCGAGCCAGAGATAGGGCAGCACCCACCAGGGCGGGTTGCCCACCCCATAGGTGGCCGCCGTGCGGTAGCCGGTGACGCGGTTCCCGTTGATGACGACGAGGTCGCCCTGCACGCGGGCCGAGGTTTCGGGATCCCGCAGCGCGCCAACGACGCCCGACAGGGCCGCCGGTGTCGCGCCCAGCACCGCGACCACCGACTTGCCCGGGGTCAGCGGACTCTCGGTGCCCACCAGCACCGAGACGCCCTCGCCAAGCTCCGACAGGGCGGCAGAGGCGCGGGTGATCTCGTCGGAGCCGGGACGGTCAAGGAACAGGGCGCGGATATCGGTTAGCGCATCGGGTGCCGCGATGGTCAGGCGGTCGTTCTGCACCTGCACGGGGCTATCACGCAGGAGCGTGGCTGCAGCCGGCTGGCGGCCGAGCGTGCCCATCAGCAACAGATCTTGCCCCGCCATCGTTTGCAGCCCGGGCGGGAAGACGACCGTGAGGCCCGTCGCGGGGTGGCCGACATTCGCCGCCAGCATGCCGATCAGGTCCAGAAAGGCGCCAGTTTCCACCGTGTTCGGCCGCTCCGGCAGCACCGCCGCCGTGCCGGAGAGATCGGCCATGCGGCTGAAGGGGAAACCTGCCGAGGCGAAGAAGCCGAGGCTCGGCAGGCGCGCGTAGCGCCAGGCGCGGGAGAGGTCGATCGTGCTGTCCGGATCGACCGCCGCGCGGATGTCGCCGGGCACGGCGGTGCATTCGCCCCGGTTCAGCGGGCGCATGTCGAAGCGCATCTGCAGCTCCTCCCGCCCGAAGAGGAGATAGGTCGGTACCATGGCGCGCCCCGTCCGCACCGCCGCATCCGGAAGCAGCCAGCCCGTGAGGAGGTTGAGCGGCCATGGACGCTGGCCCGAGCCCAGCGGGAAGGACTTCAGGAAATTCTCGGAGACGAGCACGTCGAGCCGCGAGGCGCCGACATCCACCGCCTGCCCGTTCGGCCCGCGAAAGCGGATATCGGCAGGGATGCCGCGATCGGACCAGGTCAGCAGATCGGGCGCGGTGCGCAGCGGCACGCGAATGGTGCCGGGCGTGTAGCCATAGGCCTGCAGCTCCGAGCGGTCCACGAGGCTGCCGATCTGCACGGGCTGGCCAGGAGGCAGCCAGCGCGGCGCGTCATAGGGCGCGCGGGGCGCGATGTTCGGCGCGGAGACGCGGGCCAGCTCCCCCCCGATCCCGCCGCGCCCGGCGGCGAGCGCGAGCGCCGCCTGCGCCACCTCCTGCTCCGACCGGCCACCCAGGAGCAGCAGCGTGCCGAAGGGGTCGGTGGGGTTGGCGATCATGGCGAGGGTGGGGCCCTCGAAACGCGGCAGGGCGAGGCCCGGCACGGAATCCGGCCCGGCGGCGATCACCAGAGCATTGCCCTCGCCCGGCACGGTGCGGTCCACCGGAAAGCTGGCGCCGCGATAATCCGCCTGCACCGCGAACCAGGAGGTGGCGATGGCCGCCGCGCGTAGCCCCTGCGCCCCGGCCTCGGCCGGGATGACAACGGGCAGGTTCAGCGCCCGGCGCAGTACGCGGCGGTCGAAGAGCGGCTCCGGCAGGCGGGCGAGGTCGCGCTGCGGCGGCAGGCGCTCGATCGTCAGTTGCAGCGTGGAAAGATCGGAAATGTTGGCGTAGAGCAGGCCGGAGAGCGGGTCGTTGCACTCCGTCGCGTAGCGGCCGGAGAAGCGGAAGTTCAACCGGTTCACCTCGGCGAAGTTCAGCGGGTCGATGTCGAAGGAGAGAGGACCGAAGGCCTGGCGCGCAGGGTCGAGCGCGATGTTGCCGACGAACTGTTCATTCAGCGTGACCGCGATCTGGCTGAGCGAGGGGATGAGGGCGGCGGAGGAGCCGCCCTGCACCGTCACCCGCGCGGATGTCACCACCTCGTCCCGCGACAGGCCGAAGAGCACGCCTTGCAGGTCGGCCGTGCCGCGGAACTGCATTGGGCCGGTGAGGCCGAGCTCACGGAAGGTCAGGCGCGCTTCCCGCGTGCCGCCCGAGGGTGCCGGAGCAACGGCGGGCGGCTGGGGGGCAACGGCCGGCGCGGCCGGCAGGGCACCCGGCGGGGCGGGCGCCGCGATGCTTGGTGGAGCGGCCTGCGACACGGCGGGCCGGGCCTGACCGGCGCGCGGCGTTTGGTTCTGGGCCAGCGCCACCCCTGGCAGCAGCAATGCGAGCAGGGCGATAGCGGCCGTGGTTCTCTCCGTGCCCTGTGTGGAGGCGGGATCGGCCGGGGCCCCCACCTGCTTGAAACGGACAACGAACTGCTTCTGTGCGGCAGCGGGTTTGGCCGCAGGTTCGACAGGCTCGATCGGGGCCTGTGCCTTCGGCCGCACCACGTCCGACTTGCGGATCTGCTCGGCGGGCACGGGCTTGCTCACGCGGCTGGGCGCCTTTGTCATCCTGAAGCGGTATTTCCGGAAGACGGCGTCCTTCGTCGCCATCACCACATCCTTCAGGGCGCGCAGCGGACGGTCCTGCGGCCAGTGGTCCCAATGCACCCAGGCATCCGGGCGGCCGAAGAAGACCCGAACCATCGCCGCCTCATCCACCACATTCTCGATATGGAAGCGCAGGAAGGCCTCGCCCTCCTCCCAGTGGAGAAGGGTGGCGCGGACCTCCACCTTCTCCCCGCCAAGGTCGAAGCAGACGCTGCAGTGGTCGCCATCGGCGATGCCGAGCGGCCGGTCGAGCAGGAACCGGGCGCCGGACATCGAGATGTCGGAGGATTGCGCCATCACGCGCCGCCCGTCGGAGAGGGTCAGCTCGGCCGGCAGGTTCACCTCCACGCGGGCGCGGTCGCGCATCTGCTCGCGCTCCAGCCCTACGGCAACGGCGGCCGAGACCGGCACGAGGCAGAGCGTGCACCACAGGGTGTTCAGCAGATAGGCCTGGAACTCCAGCGATCCCGTCCCGTTCGCCAGCGTGCCGTAGATCCCGATGCTGACGCCGGTGAGCAGCGCGCCGAGCAGGATCAAGTTCGGTAGCACGGCGCGGACGTCGAGATAGCCTTCCTCCAGCCGGCCACCCTTGTCCGTGACGTTGAACTTGCCCTTGCGCGGATCCCAGAGCGTCGCGAGCGTCACCAGCACGAGCGGCGCGGCCATGCAGGCCTCGTAGATCTCGGACCAGAAGGAGTGGCGGTTGCGGCCATTGAGGCGGGAGGCCGTGCCGAAGGCGTGGAACATATGGCTGCCCGCATAGGCGATGATCGCGAGCGGCGAGGCCGCGATGATGTTCTGGCCCAGGAAGAGGAAGGCAAGCGGCGAAGTGAGGAAGACGATGCGCGGCAGGGCAAACAGGAAGGAGAAGCCCGCGGTGAAGTAGCAGAGCCGCTGCGCCCAGGTGAGGCCGGGGGCGAAGGGCGTGTTCTCCTGCCGCAGGATCTGGATCATGCCGCGCGCCCAGCGCATGCGTTGGCCGATATGGATCGAGAGCCGCTCGGTCGCGAGGCCGGCGGCGAGCGGCAGGCGAATATAGGCGGTGTGCCAGCCCTTCTGCTGCATCCGCAGGGAACAGTGGCAGTCCTCCGTCACCGTCTCATGCGGCACGCCGCCGACTTCCATAAGCGCGGTGCGGCGGATCAGGGCGCAGGAACCGCAGAAGAAGGCGGCGTTCCACAGGTCGTTGCCCGGCTGGATGGCGCCGTAGAAGAGAAGGCCCTCATTCGGCACGGGCCGGCTGCGGGCGAGGTTCCGTTCGAAGGGATCGGGCGAATAGAAGTAGTGCGGCGTCTGCACCATCGAGAGGCGCTGGTCGCGCACCAGCCAGCCGGCGGTCATCTGCAGGAAGGCGCGGGTGGGGGCATGGTCGCAGTCGAAGATGGCTATGAGGTCGCCATCCGTGTGGCGCAGCGCGTGGTTGATGTTACCGGCCTTGGCGCCCTTGTTGTCGGGGCGGATGATGTAGCCGCAGCCCACCTCCTCGCAGAAGGTGCGGAACTCCGGGCGGCGGCCGTCGTCCAGCACATAGACGTTCAGCTTGTCGCGCGGCCAGTCGATGTTCATGCAGGCCAGCACCGTCGGCCGCACGATCTCCAGGCTTTCATTGTAGGAGGGGACGTAGACGTCCACGCTCGGCCACTCATCCGGATTGTCGGGCAGGGCAGTGGGCTTGCGGTTCAGCGGGTAGGTGAGCTGGACATAGGAGAGGAAGAGCAGCGCGCCCGCATAACATTCTGCCGTGAAGAGGCCGAGCGAGAGGAAGCCCTGGAGGAAGCCGTCGAACTCCAGCGTCTCCGTCACCCGCCACCAGAGATAGCGTGAGGTGATGGCGAAGGAGAGCAGGACCAGCAGCACTGTCGCGCGGCGCGCCCTGGACCGGCGGATGATGAGGAAGGCGGCGATGCCGAGAAGTGTCAGCACGGCCTGCTGTTCCCCGTTCAGCGGCACGGTGATGACGAAGAAGAAGGCCAGCGCCCCGAGCAGGATGCTGGCGATCCGCATTGCCCGGCCGAGCAGGGGCAGGCGCTCCGCCGTGGCAGTCATCTGCATCGCCGTCATTGGCGCAGCCCCCAGTCACTCAATACGGTATGGCCGCCCGCTGAACCGGGGGCCGGAAGGCCGAGGCGGCCGATCAGCGCTTCGGTCAGAAGGGAAAGGTCCTCGGCGGCGCGGCTGCCGGCGACCTCCACAGGCAGTCGGCGGTCGGCGAGGGCCTCCGCCACGCCCGCATCGCGCGCGACGACGCCGAGCAGGCGCGTGCCCATGGTCGCCTGCGCGCAATCCAGCACGGCGACCGAGAGCGGCGCGTCCAGCTCCACCTGGTTCAGCACCAGCACGGCGCGCTCGGCGGCCCGCGCCGCGAGCGTGCCGCGCCCGAGGAAGCGGCCATCGGCGATCTGGGGAATAAGGGAGGCGCTGCCGCCATCGGCGAGGAGCGCGACCACCGAAAGATCAATCATCGGCATCAGGGCGGAGAGCGCCGGGCAGGAGCCGGGCGGGCTATCCAGGATCACCACCCGGTGCGGGTCGGCCAGCATCTCGCGCACCGGTTCGGCCAGAATCTCGGGGCGGTCCATTAGCAGCCGGGCCAGTTCGAGGGCCCGGCGCGGCTCCACGACCCCATGGGGCAGGAGGGAGACGGCATAGGGCGTCTGGCGCAGCGCGGCCCGCCAGGCGGCGCCGCTGCCGAGACCGGACATGAACCCCTCCTCCTCCCGCACGGGCAGGCCGAGATGCAGGCGGAGCGCGTTCTGGGGATCGACATCCAACCCGAGCACCTCGTGCCCGCGCGCCGCG
>DATCMG010000667.1:0-1855 GCA_036563555.1 Roseomonas sp.
AACCGTCGCGTATCGCCTGCACGGGCGCCTCCGAGTTGGTGGAGATGCCCAGGCCGTCATAGCGCGCCCGCTGCATGTCCCGGGCGGTGGCCACGCGGTCCGCCACGGCCTCGCTTGTCTCGCCCGAAGGGGCGCGGGCCAGCTCGCGGGGCGGAATGGGCTGCACCTCGATGGTCAGGTCGATCCGGTCCAGCAGGGGGCCGGAGAGCTTGCCCTGGTATTCCTCGCCGCAGCGGGGCGCGCGCCCGCATTCCCGTGCGGCATCGCCGAGATAGGCGCAGCGGCACGGGTTCATCGCGGCCACCAACTGCACGCGTGCGGGATAGGTCACATGGGCAGCCGCGCGGGCGACCATTACCCGCCCGCTCTCCAGTGGCTGGCGAAGGGCTTCGAGGGCAGGGCGCGGGAACTCCGGCAGCTCGTCCAGGAACAGGATGCCGCGATGGGCCAGGCTGATTTCACCCGGCCGTGCCTTCGGCCCGCCGCCGGTGAGGGCGGCCTGGCTTGCGGAGTGGTGCGGCTCACGGAAGGGCGGGCGGGCGCTGATCCGGCCGCCCTCCAGCCCGCCGGCGACGGAGCGGACCAGGCTGACTTCCAGGGCCTCGGCAGGGGAGAGATCGGGCAGCAGGCCGGGAAGGCGTGCGGCGAGCATGGACTTTCCCGAACCCGGCGGTCCAATCATCAGCAGGTGGTGAGAACCAGCCGCCGCGATCTCCAGCGCGCGCTTCGCGCTCTCCTGTCCACGCACCTCCGAGAGACAGGCGCCGCGCGACCCGCCGGGCAGGGGTGAAGCGGGAGCCGGGGGCGTGAGGATCTGGCGCCCCTGGAAATGCGCGATCAGTGCCCTCAGGTCGGCGGCGGCCACGGCCTCGGTGGCGCCGGCCCAGGAGGCTTCAGCACCCTGCGCTTCCGGACAGACCAGGCCGAGTTCCCGCTCCGCGCAGGCGAGCGCCGCGGGCAGCACACCCGCCACGGGCTGGATGGTCCCGTCCAGCGCCAGCTCCCCGAGCGCGGCGAAATGCGCCAGCTCATCGGCGGGGATCACCCCCATGGCGGCCATCAGGCCGAGGGCGATGGGCAGGTCGAAATGGCTGCCCTCCTTCGGCAGGTCGGCCGGGGCGAGGTTCACCAGGATGCGCTTGGGCGGCAGCGAAAGACCGAGCCCGGAGAGCACGGCGCGCACCCGCTCCCGGCTCTCGCCCACTGCCTTGTTGGCCAGTCCGACCACGGTGAAGGCCGGGAGGCCGGCGGAGATCTGGACCTGGACCTCAACCGGAACGGCCTCGACGCCCTGGAAGGAGAAGGTCGTGACGCGGGCGAGGCTCACCCGCGCCATTCTCCGAGGAAGCGGGCAAGCAGGCCGCCGATGACGTCCGGGTTGTAGCCGCCTTCCTGGATGATGGCGGTGGGGAGCCCCAGCGCGGCGATGGCGGCGCCCGCACGGGCGAAGCCATCCTCCGTCACGCGCAATGCAGCCAGCGGCTCCTGCTCGGAGGCGTCGAAGCCGAGGGAGACGACCAGGGCCTCGGCCCCGAAGGCGCGGATGCGGGCGATGCCGGCGGCGACGGCTTCGAGCCAGGCCGCATCGGCGGTTCCCATGGGCTGGGGAAGGTTCAGGTTAAAGCCAGCACCGTCGCCGGCGCCGGTTTCGGCCGCATGGCCGACGAACCAGGGGTAATAGCTGTCAGGGTCGGCGTGGACCGAGACCGTCAGCACATCGGGGCGACTCCAGAAGATGCCCTGGGTGCCGTTGCCATGGTGGCTATCGATGTCGAGCACCGCCACGCGGGCCGCGCCCGCATCGCGCAGGGCCTGGGCGGCCAGCGCGGCGTTGTTCACGTAGCAATGCCCGCCG
>DATCMG010000673.1:0-3735 GCA_036563555.1 Roseomonas sp.
GAACCCTCTTCTTCTGGACACGGGCAGCCCGCCCATACCCGAGATCCAGGCCTGGGGCGCGCAGTATGACGGGCGGGAGGGACCGCTGCTCAACATGTGTCAAGCCGTGCCGGCGCACCCGCCGGCGCCGGGTATGCTGGAGCGCCTCGCCCACGCCGCCGGCGATCCTGCCTCGGCCACTTACGGTCCGATTATGGGAGAGGCGGCGCTGCGTGGCGTCTATGCCGCGCATCTTGGCGAGATCTATGGCGGGCGGCCAAGCGCAGCAGAGGTCGCTATCACCGCCGGGTGCAACCAGGCTTATTTCGTAGCCATGATGGCGCTGGCGCAGCGTGGGGACGCAGTGCTGTTGCCCACTCCATGGTACTTCAACCACCGAATGACCCTGGATATGCTTGGGGTCGAGCCGCGTCCCCTGCCCTGCCGCGCGCAGAGAGGCTTCGTGCCCGATCCCGAAGAAGCGATGGGATTGATCGACGAGCGGGTGAAGGCAGTCGTGCTCGTCACCCCTAACAACCCGACCGGCGCGATCTACCCTCCTGAGGTGATCGCCCAATTCCACAATCTCTGCCGGGAGCGTGGGATCTGGCTCGTGCTGGATGAAACCTATCGCGACTTCCTGCCGGCCGGGCGGTGTCGACCACACGGCCTCCTCTCCGGCGCGACTTGGCCCGAGAACCTCGTCCAGCTCTACAGTTTCTCCAAATCGTTCGCGATCCCGGGGCACCGGCTTGGGGCGATCGGTGCGCCCGCCGCGCTGATGCCGCAGCTTGGTAAGGTGATGGATTGCGTGCAGATCTGCGCCCCACGGGCAGGGCAGGCCGCGCTGGTCTGGGGTCTTGAGCATCTGGCGGCGTGGCGCGCCGCGAACCGGGCAGAGATGGAGGCCCGCGGAGGAACGGTGCGCGCAGCCTTCTCTCGCCTGCCGGGCTGGCGACTGGAATCGGTCGGCGCCTATTTCGCCTATGTCCGCCATCCATTCGGATCGGCCTCGGCCTGGGAGGTGGTGGAAAATTTGGCTAAGTGGCACGGCTTTATGTGCCTGCCTGGCCCCGCCTTCGCCGGGGAGGACACGCATCTCCGCATTGCCTTCGCCAATGTCGACGATGCCGGAATCGAGGTGATGGAGGACCGGCTCCGCAGTGCCACGGGCTGACGCTGCAAGACGAGGACGTTCACCTGCCGCAACTTCTACAAAGCCTCCTCAGGCTTGTTCCTCTTTCTCACCACGTCGATCCACCTTCGGTTCGAAATCATACCTAAAGGCGGACCACTTCAGAGGGGGAGAATCAGCATCTCTTCGTCCCTCCCCTCCTCTCCGCCATGGGCGCGAGGACCAGCCGCATCGAGCTGGGCACCGCCGTCATCGACATGCGCTACGAGAACCCGCTCACCATGGTCGAGGATGCCGGCGCAGCCGATCTCATCAGCGGCGGCCGCCTCCAGCTCGGCCTTAGCCGCGGCTCGCCCGAGCAGGTGATCGATGGCTGGCGCCTTTCGGCTACGCCCCGGCCGAGGGCGAGACCGACGCGCAGATGGGCCGCCGCCACGCCCAGGTCTTCCTGGAGGTGCTGCGGGGCAAGGGCTTCGCCCAGCCGAACTCACGTCCGATGTTCCCCAACCCGCCTGGACTGCTGCGTTTGGAGCCCCATTCGGAGGGCCTGCGCGAGCGCATCTTGTGGGGCTCCAGCTCCAACGCCACCGCGGTCTGGGCGGCCCAGCAGGGCATGAACCTGCAGAGCTCCACCCTCAAAGACGACGAGACCGGCGAGCCCTTCCACGTCCAGAAGGCCGCCCAGATCCGGGCCTACCACAAGGCCTGGAAAGAGGCCGACCATGCCCGCACCCCGCGCGTCTCGGTCAGCCGCAACATCTTCCCGCTGCTCGATGGCCGCGACCGGGCCTACTTCGGCCGGAGCGGCAAGGAGAGCGACCAGGCCGGCTTCATCGACGAGAAAACCCGCGCCATCTTCGGCCGCAGCTACGCCGACGATCCCGATGTCCTGGTCAAGCAGCTCGGCGAGGACGAGGCGATCGCCGCGGCAGACACCCTCCTCCTGACCATCCCGAACTAACTTGGCGTCGATTACTGTGCCCATATCATCGAGGGCATCCTCAAGGACGTCGCTCTGGCGCTGGGGTGGCGCTGATCCCGTGCCCCCCGCGTCCAGCGCCCGCCTCCAGGGGCCCTGCCCGGCGTAGCCCCTCTGGACCTGTCACACCAAGTTGCTACACCGACGCCGAAGCACAGCGCTGAAGTGCCTGGTTCTCGGGCCGTTTCGCCGTTCTGGTTGGGAGTCCAGGTACCCCAGCCACGCACTCCCGAAAATGTGGAAGATCAAAGGCCCATCGGCCCGGCCAAGCCGCCGGAGATGGGCTTTGGTCGTTGGTGTCCCACAAGGGTCCCACATCACCCGCAAGGGAGCTATCTATCGTTACCGCAGGCGCTTGCCCGGGGACCGCCGCCGCGAGGCAGCAGTGAGCCTCCGCACCCGGCACTTCCGGGAGGCCGAGCATCGGGCGGCACTGGTTGACGGTGTGTTCCATGAGGCGTGGGGGCGAGCGTTGAGCGAGGCGGAAGTGAAGGGGACGGACCTTGGCCCGATCCTGCGGAGCTATCTCCGGAAGGCACTGGAGCGGGACCTCCAGAGGCGCATGGACCGCGAGCCCGGCGCCCCGGTCTATGCCTACTGGTGGGAGCCGGGCGACCCTGACACCTCTACTGAGGCTGACCTCCAGGCCATCCGCGAGAAGCGGGCTGGCTTGGCCCATGACCTCGCCAGGAACGACCCGAAGGACATGGAGGACGAGGCCGCCGCGCTCCTGCGCAAACATAGCCTCCCCGAACACATGCTCCGCCCTTTGGCCCTCGGCTTGGTGGAAGCGTCAATTCGCGCCTGGAACACGGCGGAGCGGCGCACACTTGGCACCGAGCCGTTGATCTTCTCCGAGGAACACGCTCCCTCACCGGCGGCCCCCGAGCGTGTTGCGGGTGGGGAGCGCCCGGACCTGCGCAGCGAGCCGTCCGCCGCGCCGATTGCGTCCTCCCTGGTGGAACCCTTCTTCATCCACCGGGATACGATTGACGAAATCTCCCATCACGACATGAGCCAGGAGCGGACGACCCTCCGCCTGTTCCTGGATATCTGCGGGGATCGCCCGATCAACGTCTATGGCCGTGCGGATGTGACCGCCTTCCTCAATACCCTCCGGCAGCTTCCCACCCGCTATGGCAAGTCCCCGAAGGACAAGGGCCGGAGTGTTGCGGACATCATCGCGGATGCCGACAGGAAGGAGGCCAAGCGGATCAGCGACGTGACCGTAAAGCGCCACTTGACAGCCCTGGCTCAGTTCCTCCGCTTCGCCGTGGACTTGGGACACATCACCAAGACGGACCGCGACAACATGACGGGCGGGCACAAGTTCCGAGAGGCGGGCAAGGCACGGAACCAACGCGACGCCTGGACATCTGAGGAGCTGAAGGCGCTGTTCGCCTCCCTGGTCTGGACGTGCTGCCATGAGCATTTCCGCAGCCAAGCGGGGCCGCACGTCATCCGCAATGCCCGGTTCTGGCTTCCGCTCCTCGCCCTCTACCATGGCGCCCGCCTGGAGGAGCTTGCGGACCTTTACCGGCGGGACGTGTGGTGTGACGAGGGAACCTGGGCCATTCGCATCGAGGAGACGGAGGACAACGCGGAGAGCGGCGACCGTGACCTCAAGGGCGAGGCGGTGGAG
>DATCMG010000675.1:0-3515 GCA_036563555.1 Roseomonas sp.
AGACCCCATGCGGCAGGGCGGAGAGGACGCCGTCCAGCAACGTGGCGCGGTCCTGCGCTGCCTGCTCGGCCTGGCGCAGGGCGGTGACGTCATGCACCTCGGTCAGCACCCCGCCTTCGGCCATCGGGCGCGCGCGGACCCAGAGCACCGAGCCATCCGGCCGGCGGCGCCAGCGCACCGCCGTCTCCTGCTCGCCGAACCGGTCGAGGCTCTCCATCTCCTCCGGCGCCAGGCCGGACAGCTCGCCGATCCGGCGCATGTGCTCGAACAGCTCGGTCCGGGTCATCCCCAGCTCGATCCCGCCCGGCCCCGTCCCGGTCAGCGCGCTATAGGCGCGGTTGAAGTAGGCCAGCTTGTTCAGGCGGTCGCTGACCAGGATACCGGTGTCGAGCCGCTCCAGGATCGTCTCCAGCAGCGCGGCGTGCTCCACCGCCTCCGCCTCGGAACGGCGCACGGCGGTGACATCGATCGAGAAGCTGACCGATCCGCCGCCAGGCAACGGCGTGCTGGTCATGTCGTGCCAGCGTCCCAAGGCGTTGCGCGCGAGGTAGCGCAATGGCCGAGTGCGGTCGATCTGCGCCGCCACGAGGGCGCGCGGCCCATCCTCTTGCGTGCCGTAATGGCCGATCCGGGCCAGCACCGCCGTGACTTCGGCCAGCGGCGTGCCGGGCGGAAGCGGCGCCGTGCCTTCGCCCGCCTGGGCCCAGAGCGTCGGGTTCGCGTAAACCAGGCGGCGATCGGCGTCATAGATCGCGACGCCCGCTGGCATGATGTCCAGCGCCGCCCGTGCAAAATCGTCGAGGGGGGGCGGGCCGCTCAAGCCCGTAAATCCGCGCGCGGGCGCCGCAGCGCATGCAGCAGCACCAGCGCTGCCGCCAGCACCCCCACCGCCACGGTCTGGTGCAGCGTGCCGAGCCAGACCGGCACGGCGTTCAGCAGCGTGGCGACACCCAGCGCGTATTGCAGCATCACCACCCCCGTGAGTCCGATCGCCGCCCCGCGCGCGGCGCCCGCCGGCAGCCGCCGCAGCGCCAGCCAGCCCAGCGCGATCGCCGCCACACCCGCCAGGGTGGCGATCAACCGGTGGTTGAACTGCACCGTCGCCACATCTGACACCAGGCTTTGCGCGAAGGAAGTCATGCCGCCATAGCCCTCGGGTAGAAGCCGCCCGCCCATGAGCGGGAAGGTATTGTAGTCGAGCCCGGCCTTGATGCCCGCGACGAAACCGCCGGCGAGCATCGCCAGCACGACCAGCCCGGCGGTGGCATGCGCCAGCGGCCGCAGCGGCGCGGCCTCGGCCGGCGCGTCCCGGTCGGGGCGCAGCAGGGTCAGCGCCGTCCAGAGCAGCATCGCGAAGAGCAGCAGGGCGAGGCCGAGATGGATCACCAGCCGCCAGGGCGAAACCGCCGTGCGGTCGGCCTCGAAGCCCGAGGCGACCATGAACCAACCGACGGCGCCCTGCAGCCCGCCCAGGGCCAGCAGCAGCACGAGGCGCCGGCCATATCCCTTGGGAATCGCCCCCCGCAGCCAGAACCAGGCCAGGCCGGCCGCATAGACCAGCCCGATCAGCCGCCCCCAGAGCCGGTGCGTCCATTCCAGCCAGAAGATGCCCTTGAAGCCCTCCAGCCCGAAGCCGCGATTGACCAGCTCGTATTGCGGGATGGTGCGGTAGAGTTCGTAGAGGCGGTTCCACTCCGCCTCGCTCATCGGTGGCAGGGTGCCGCGCAGCGGGGCCCATTCCATGATCGACAGGCCCGAGCCCGTCAGCCGCGTGGCGCCGCCGAGCGCGACCATCGCCCACACCATCGCCGCGACGGCCAGCAGCCAGAGCGCGACCGCGCGGGACCGACCGGCGGGGGGCGCCTCGGTTTTGAAACGGGAAGCCTGGGCGTCGAAGGGCATGGTGTTCAGCAGATGGGGTGGTCCGGAGCGTTGCAACAATCGCAGGGAAGTATGGTCCGGCATGCGGGGCAAGAGGCATGGCGCATCTGCTGACCCGCCGTGGCGTTCGCGCCAGGCCTGCGCTGCCTGTGCTGGACGCGCCCCCCGCCCCCTGCTACCCCCCGCCGCCGCATGTCCCCACCCCCAACCCCGTCCGGCGTCCTCGCCGAGGGCGCCACGGCCCCCGGCACCGCGGAACCGGACGTCCCTGCCATCAGCGTGGTGGTGCCGGTGCGGAACGAGGCGCCGAACGTCGCGCCCCTGATCGCCGAGATCGCCGCCGCCCTGGCCGGCGTGCCGCATGAGATCATCTATGTGGACGACGGATCGACCGACGGCACCGCCGCCGCCGTGCGCGCCGCGCCGGCTTCCCCCGAGGGGCCGGTCCGCCTGCTGCGTCACGCCGCGTCCTGCGGTCAGTCGGCGGCCATCGTCACCGGCATCCGCGCCGCCCGCGCGCCCTGGATCGCGACGCTGGACGGCGACGGCCAGAACGACCCTGCCGACATTCCCCGCCTTTGGGCCCGCGCCCGGGCGGAAGGGGCGGAGACCCTTGTCGCGGGCTGGCGGACCACCCGCAAGGACACGGCGACAAAACGCTTCACCAGCCGGATCGCGAACCGCGTGCGCGCCCGCCTGCTCGGCGACGCCACCCCGGACACGGGCTGCGGGCTGAAGGTCTTTCCGCGTGGGCTCTTCCTCGCCCTTCCGCATTTCGACCACATGCACCGCTTTTTGCCGGCCCTTGTGCTGCGCGGCGGCGGGCGGGTGGTGAGCGAACCGGTGGGCCACCGTCCCCGCATCCGTGGTGTCTCCAATTACGGCACGCTCGACCGGCTGGCGGTCGGCATCGTGGACCTGCTCGGCATGATCTGGCTGCAGCGCCGGTGGCGGCGCCCGCACCTGCTGCCTGACGACACGGGCACGCCGTGAGCACCGTGGCCACCCCCAAGCCTGGCCGGCAGGATCCCTCGATCGGTCCCGCCCCGTCCCGCATTCCCCCGGGCCTGGTGGCCGCCGGGCGGATGGCGCTGCTGGCGGCCGGGCTTGGCGTCGCCGGCTGGATCATCCGCACCATCGGCCTCGCGCCGGGCGGCGAGACCGGCACGGAATGGGTGGACCACTGGATCCGCGGCCAGGGGCTGTGGGGGGAGGCGTTGTTCCTCGCCATCGGCACCGCCGCGGCCGCCGCCGGCATGCCTCGCCAAGCCGTCGCCTTCCTCGGCGGCTACGCCTTCGGTGCGGCACTCGGCACCGCCCTGGCGCTCCTGGCTCAACTCCTTGGCTGTGCCCTCTCCTTCAGCTGGGCGCGGCTGGTCGGGCGGGACTGGGCGGCGCGGCGGCTGGAGGGGCGGTTCGGCCGGCGCCTGCGGCCACTGCATGACCGGCTGGCGGCCAGTCCCTTCGGCGCCACCCTGGCCCTGCGGCTGCTGCCGGTGGGCAATAATCTTGCCCTCAACCTGCTGGCGGGCCTCTCCGGCCTTCGCCTCGCGCCCTTTCTCGCCGCCTCGGCGCTCGGCTACCTGCCACAGACCCTCGTCTTCGTCTTGCTCGGTGACGGGGTGGCGGTGGAC
>DATCMG010000676.1:0-5151 GCA_036563555.1 Roseomonas sp.
AGCGCCTCAACGCAGAAGATGAGGTCGAGGGCAATGAGGGCCTCGTCCTCCACGATCAGAACGCGCTGCGGCATGTGTTCGGTCTAACCCGTTGAGACGCAGGGGAGGAAACCAGGGGATGCGGCAGGGGTTTCCACCGCATCGCCACTTCCGCGCTCCCGCTTCCGCGAAACCTCAGGCGATGATGCGGGAGAGCAACACCTCCCGCTCGTCCTGGTCCTCCAGCTCCCGCGTCACCGGCACGCGGAAGCGCGCCAGCGGCTCCAGCCCATCGCGCGGCACATAGGCCCGCCCGGGATCGGCCAGAATCACCTCGGCCCCGCCGGCGGCCAGCCCGCGCAGCCAGGGCAGGATGTGGTTGGTCATCGGCGCCTCGTAGCAGACATCGCCGGCCAGCACCGTGTCCCAGCAATTCGGGCTGCCCACCACATCGCCCGGCGCCTCGGCCACCGCCACGTGATTCAGACGGGCGTTCAGGCGGGTGGCGGCATGGGCCAGCGGGTCGATCTCGGCGACCTCCACCCGTGCGGCGCCGGCAAGCGCGGCGGCGATCGCGGCCAGCCCGCCGCCCGCGGCGAAGTCCAGCACGCGCTTCCCGGCCACCAGGGACGGGGTATCCAGAACCCAGCGGGCGAGCGCCTGGCTGCCAGGCCAGGCGAAGGCCCAGAAGGGGGGCTCGATTCCCTGTTGCCCCAACCAGGCTTCGGTGGCCTGCCAGATTGGGGTGATCTCGGTGGCGAGGTGGAGCGGGATTTCGGGCACCAGGGCGGGGCGGGCAATGGCGGTATGGGTGGCGACGAAGGCTTCCGGGTTCTTCATCCCGGGGAAAAGGCCGGCTTCTAATTTTGCCGGTTTGCTGGGGTGCGAGGGGAAGGGGCGCACTCAGAACCGGCCGAGGAGGAGGGCGAAGGCAATCAGAAGGCCGGCGTCGCGGTTCGCTTTGAACAGGCGCAGGCAGAGGCCGGGATCGTGGATGTCCAGGCGGCGGACCTGCCAGGCGAAATGCGCGGCGGGGAGGGCCAGCCCGGCAAGGAAAAGCGGGTTCAGCCCGGCTACCAGCCCAGCGGCGGCGACAAGGGCGAGGCAGGCACCGAAGGCAATGGCCAGGAAGGGGCGCGTCCGTTCCCCGAGGGCCAGGGCGGAGGATCGGATGCCGACCAGCGCGTCGTCCTCGCGGTCCTGATGCGCGTAGATCGTGTCATAGGCGATGGTCCAGGCGAAG
The DNA here is from genome assembly GCA_036563555.1 of Roseomonas sp. Classification (GTDB taxonomy): domain Bacteria; phylum Pseudomonadota; class Alphaproteobacteria; order Acetobacterales; family Acetobacteraceae; genus Roseomonas. The sequence goes on from DATCMG010000676.1 coordinate 1,223, forward strand.
CCGGCGGCCCAGAGCAGCAGGGCAGGGAGCCCCAGCGCCCCAGTGGCGGAGGCCCAGCCCATCGGCGCCGCCCAGGTGAAGACGATCCCCAGCACGGCCTGCGGCCAGTCCGTTACCCGCTTCGCCAGGGGATAGAGGATGATCGGCACCAGCGAGGCCACGCCCAGCCAGATCGCCGCGGGTGGAAGCTGCAACAGGATCACCAGCCCCAGCACCATCAACCCGGCCAGGAAGGCCAGCGCCTGGCGCGGCGAGACGGCGCCCGAGGGCAGCGGACGTCCGCGCGTGCGCTCCACCTGCTGGTCCAGGTCCCGGTCCCACAGATCATTCACCACGCAACCCGCGCCGCGCATCACCACGGCGCCCAGCCCGAAGAGCAGCGTCAGCCACAGCCCCCGCCCCCAGGAGGGCGCCGCGGCGGCGAAGGCCCAGAGCCCGGGCAGGAAGAGCAACCAGGACCCGATTGGCCGGTCCAGCCGCATGAGCAGCGCATAGGGCACCAGCGCGGCGGGCAGCCAGCCGGACAGGCCTTCGCGGCGGATATCGGTGTATGGAGCCACGCCAGCCCCTTCCGACGGATTGCCGCCCGTGTCCATCCCGCGCCTCTTCACAGAACACGACCTGCGCGCGGGCGCCGCCATCCCGGCCGCGCCTGGCCAGGGCCGCTATCTCGGCGCCGTGATGCGGAAAAAGGACGGGGATGCCGTCATCCTCTTCAACGGGCGGGACGGAGAGTGGCGCGGCCGCCTCGGCGCGATCCGCAAGGACGATGCGGCGCTGGTGCCCGAGGTCCTGATCCGCCCCCAGGCCCCCGCCACCGGCCCCGTCCTGCTGGTGGCCGCCCTGAAACGGGAGGCGATGGAATGGGTGGTGGAAAAGGCGACGGAACTCGGCGCCCGCGCCATCCGCCCGGTGCTGACCACCCGCGCCGTGCCGGACCGGGTGAACCGCGCCCGCCTCGGCCTTATCGCGCGGGAGGCCGCCGAGCAGTGCGAAAGGCTGGATGTGCCCGAACTGGCGGAGGCCGTGCCGCTGCACGTCGCCCTGGACGCCTGGGACGGAACGCCCCTGGTCGTCGCCGCCGAGCGGCGCGGGGCGGTCCCCCTGGCATCCCTCCTGGCCGGTCCCCTGCCTGCCATCCTGATCGGGCCGGAGGGAGGCTTCACGGGACCGGAGCTTGACGCCCTGGCGCGGCATCCCTTTGTTGCAATGGCCAGCCTCGGCCCCCGAATCCTCCGGGCGGAGACGGCGGCGGTCTCGGCGCTCGCGGTGGTGCAGGCGATCCGCGGCGACTGGGTTCATCGAGACCGGACCCACCAAACAGACGAGTAGCAACAGCATGTCGAATCCTGGCGAGGCCGATCTCACGCCGATCAACTCCCTGCGTGACCTCGCCGGATGGTTCGCGGCCGGCAGCAAGCCGCGCGAGCAATGGCGGGTGGGCACGGAGCACGAGAAGGTCGGCTTCTACCACCAGGGCTTCGCCCCACCCCCCTATGAGCCCAATGGCATCGCCGCCCTGTTGGAAGGGCTCACCGCCAAGGGCTGGGAGCGGATCGAGGATACCGGCAAGCTCATCGGCCTCAAGCGCGGCATGGCGAGCGTCAGCCTGGAGCCGGGCGGGCAGTTCGAGCTCTCCGGCGCCCCCGTCGCCACCATCGGGGAAACCGAAGCGGAGCTGGACGACCATCTGCGCGACCTGCGCGAGGTGGCGGAGCCGCTGGGCATCGGCTTCGCCGGCCTGGGCTTCCACCCGATCGCGACGCGCGAGGTGATGCCCTGGATGCCCAAGACCCGCTACGCCATCATGCGGAACTACATGCCGCGCGTGGGCGACATGGGCCTCGACATGATGCTCCGCACCTGCACCGTGCAGGCCAATCTCGACTTCGGCGACGAAGCCGACATGGTGCAGAAGCTCCGTATCTCCCTCGCCCTCCAGCCGCTCGCCACCGCCCTCTTCGCCAATTCCCCCTTCCGGGAGGGCGAGGCTACCGAGTACCGCACGTTGCGCGGCCATGTCTGGACCCGCACCGATCCCGACCGCACCGGAATCCCCGCGGTCGCCTTCGAGGACGGCTTCGGCTTCGAGCGCTTCGCCGACTGGGTGCTCGACGTGCCCATGTATTTCGTGATGCGCGAGGGCCGCTTCGTGGACGCGACCGGCACCACCTTCCGCGACTTCATGGCGAAGGGCCTGCCGACGGATGCCTCCATCCGCGCCACCATGGGCGACTGGGCGGACCATGTGACGACGGTCTTCACCGATGTCCGCCTGAAGCGCTTCCTGGAGATGCGCGGTGCCGACATGGGATCGGCCGCCATGGTCTCGGCCCTGCCGGCCTTCTGGGTCGGGCTTCTCTATGACGACGCGGCGCAGAAGGCCGCGTCCAACCTCGTGCGCGGATGGTCGGTGGCGCAGATGCAGGCGTTGCGCGCCGATGTTCCGATGCGCGCGCTGGATGCCGCGATCGGCGGCCTGACCCTGCGCGAGGTGGCGCGCGACGTCCTCACCATCTCCCGCGAGGGGCTGCGCGCCCGCGGCCATGGCGAGGAGCGCTTCCTGGAGCCGCTGGAGCGCATCGCCGCATCCGGCGAGACCCAGGCCGACCACTGGCTGCGCCGCAACGCCGAGGCCTGGGGCGGCGACGTGTCGCGCGTCTTCGGGGAGGCGGCGCTCTGAGGGCCTAGCGGCTCTCGGCCGTCACGCTCTCCACCGCCGTCCGCGTCTCGTCGGCCAGGCGGGAGAGGTCGATCATCGTCACGGTGATCTCCTCCGCCGAGGTGGCATTGGACTGGCCGATCCGCGTCAGCACCTGCACGCGCTCGGCGATGCCCGTCACCGTGGCTTCCTGCTGCTCCATGGCGATGGCGGTGGCGCCCGACAGGCGCGCGCTCTCGCCCACCAGCCGCTCCAGCTCGTCCATCGCGGTGCCGACGGCGGCGGCGCCCTGGCGGCCCTCCCGCGCGCGGATGCCGGCCTGCACCACCACGTCGGCGATCTCCTGCGCCAGGTTCTCGGTGTTCACGGCCAGCGCGCGCACCTCCTCCGCCACCACGGCGAGGCCACGGCCATGCTCGCCGGCGCGGGCGGCCTCGATGGCGGCGTTGATGGCCAGGATGTTCGTCTGGGTCGCGATCCTGCCGATATGGCCGGCGATGCGCGTCACGCGCTCCGTGTCCTCGCCCACCGCATCCACCACATCCATCAGGGCCGCGATCTTGCGCAGGCTTTCCGCCAGTAGCCGGCGCGCGGATTCCGTCTGGTCATGCGATCCCTGGGTGATGCGCCCGACCTCGCGGATCGCGTCGCTGCTATGCCCCAGCATCTCCGCCAACTGGCGCAGCTCGGCCAGCTGCGTCATCGCGCCATCCGAGATCTGGCCGATCGCATCGGAGGCCTGGCCGGTCGCGATGGCCGTGCGCCGCGCGCCGTCCAGCGCCTGCTCGCCGAGGCGACGGGTGCTGAGGAGGTTGTCGCGGAACACCAGCAGGGCGCGCGCCATCTCGCCCACCTGGTCGCGGCGGTCGGTGCCGGGCACGTCCGCCTCGACCTGGCCATGCGCCAGCCGCTCCATCGCCCGCGCCACGGCGCCGAGCGGCCGCGCCGTCAGCCGCACCAGCACCAGCCAGGTCAGCAGCAGCCCCACCAGCCCCAAGGCCAGCCCGGCCATGTTCACCCAGCGTCCCTGGTCCGACAGGCGGCTCGCCCGGGCAAGGTTGCCGGCGGCTTCCTCCCGCACCAGCCGGCGCGCCTCGCCGACCAGGCTGTTGAAGGTGACGGCCCGCACGCGCCAGGCATCGTTCAGCGCGCCGTAGCGGTCGCGCCGGTCCTCGGCGAAGGCCTGCTGCATCTCGCGGCCCAGCGCCGGCATGCGCCCCATCATGTCCCGCGTGGTGCCGACCAGCAGGGGATCAAGCCGGTCCCC
>DATCMG010000680.1:0-1577 GCA_036563555.1 Roseomonas sp.
TTGCAGATGCCGATCCGGCGCATCGCGGGCCGACGGCTTCGAACCGCTGCCGGACCGCCATTATTCTTACTGTCTGGCGTTCGTTCCAGCCGGGCTCGGACAGGGGCCGCATTCGAGGGACTGGTGTGGGCTGTCCTTGTCCACTTGCCCACCCTCGCTTTCATCACGCCTTTTTCGGTGCCAGCCTGGATCCTGGCGGGATGGGCCCATCGGGCTGCCCTCGACCGATCACAAAGGGGACGGAAATGGACCAGCATCCGGCAAGTCGGCGGCATGCGATGGCATTGGGGGCCGCCGCAATCGGCCTCGAGCTGCTTCCGGTGGGGACGGCCTACGCACAGCAGGCACCCGCGCCGGCGGAGAGGGCGGCCTACAGTCCGCGTTTCGTCACCTCGCCCGATGGCGTGCGCCTCGCGACATACGAGTTCGGCAATCCCCAAGGGCCCGCGATCCTGTTCCTGCACGGTTTCGCCCAGGCCGCGCTGTCCTGGGACCGGCAACTGCGCAATCCGGAACTGTCGCGCGAGTTCCGCATGGTAGCGGTACCTGCGCGGCCATGGGATGAGCGCCAAGCCGGAGGGTGACGCCTTCTACAAGCCGGGCCACGTCTGGGCTGACGACGTGCGGAGCGTCATCGCTGAGCTGGGGCTGCAACGGCCCGTCCTCGTTGGCTGGTCCTACGCCGGGCGGGTCGTCGGGGACTATCTCACCGCCCATGGCACGGCCGCCCTGGCGGGGATCAATTATGTCGATGCCAGCAGCTCGCTCGGGGACCCCACCTTCCTCGGCCCCGATGTCGGGCTGCTCGGCTCGCAGGCCATGCTGGCACCGGGCGTGGACGCCTTCATCGAGGGCACGATCCGGTTCCTTCGCGCCTGCTTCGCCACTCAGCCCGAACCGGCGGAATTTCAGACCATGCTCGCCTTCAACATGCTGGCGCCGCACTACGTGCGCGCGGGTCTCTCGGGCCGCCCCGCCAACTACACAGAGATGTTGAAGGCGCTACGCCTGCCCGTGCTGGTTAGCCATGGCGAGAAGGACCGCATCCTCGCCACGCCTATGGCTCGCTTCACCGCGGCCACCGTGCCAGGCGCCCGGCTCTCCCTCTACCCCGAAAGCGGCCATGCTCCTTTCTGGGAGGAACCGGTGCGGTATAACCGCGAACTGGCTCAATTCGTCCGGCAGGCCCAGGCTACGCGGTAGCAGCACATCGGCGTGACGGCCACGCCGCCCCGATCGGCCGGCATCAATGGAGGGCTGCGGCCCGGCTTCCCTGCAAGGCCGCGGGCCTCACCATCCGCGTGGAGCTCGCGCGGGCTTTGACCGAGAGAGGCTGACGACACCTCGGAGTGTTTGTGTATGGAACCACATCTTCGGAGTGCTGTGGTCGGAATAGCCGCAGATGGTTCATGATGGCCCTAGTCGTCCGTCCCATGCCGCCCCGTCGCCCGAACTCGCACGAGACCTACTCAGCTGGCATGTCACGCAGCTGCTTGCCGCACTGGTCTAGACCCTTTCGCCGGTTTCTCGACGGTCCGCCGATTCTGAAGCATGATCCAGCGTCTGTCCCTGTGGAG
>DATCMG010000682.1:0-3367 GCA_036563555.1 Roseomonas sp.
TGGCGAACATGATTCTCCAGCCCCTCACCGGCCTCACGCTGGAGGCCATCGCGGGTGTCCTCCTCTGGCCGCTCGCCTTCGCCATGGGCATCGCGCCCGGGGACGCCACGGCCGCCGCCCGCCTGCTCGGCATCCGCGGCGTGGTGAACGAATTCGTCGCCTATCTTGACATGGCGGGCCCCGGCGGCGCGGATCTCGCCCCGCGCACGCGGCTGATCCTCTCCTGGGCGCTCTGCGGCTTCGCCAACTTCGCCAGCGTTGGGATCATGGTTTCCGGCATGGGTGCCCTCTGCCCGGAACGCCGGGCCGAGATCGTGCGCCTCGGCCTGCCCTCGCTTCTGGCGGCCACCATCGCCTGCTGCATGACGGGGGCGACGGTGGGGCTGCTCTCGCCCTGAAAGGCTGAGAATTTCTCCCCGGCTATTTCCCTCGACCGCCCAGCCCCATCCCAGCCAGCACTGTCTCAGCCCGCCGCGCCGCCGGATCCTCCACCCCCAGTCCCAGGCTTCCCAGGGTGGAGAACAGGTGCCGCCGCGCCTCGCGCCGGGGCCGGTCCGCCACCACCTGCTCCAGCAGCGGCATCAGCGCATCCGCATAGGCGGCAGGCGCGTGCCGCTCCAGGGCGACGGCGCGGCCGCGCGCCCCGAGTGCCGCACCCTCAGCGGGATGCGTCAGCAGCCATTCCAGGTGCCGCATCGCGTCCAGCGCCTCCGCCTCCGGCCGGCAAGCCAGCACGGTGTCGGCCGGAATCTCGGCATAGCAGCCGTGATTCGTCACCAGGGTTGGCCGCCCCGAGGCAAGGGCGAGGATAACCGAGGCGGAGGCACCCTCCAGCACCGGGTTCCGCAGGCAGGCGATCGCATCGACATCCCGCAACTGCCAGCGGAGATCCTCGTCGCTCACCCATCCCGTGAACTCGGGTGGCTCGATCCCGATCGTCGCAGCCAGCCTCGCCAGCCGCGCGCGCTCCGCCGGCGCAGCCTCGCCAATCACGCGCAGCCGGCAGCGCCCGCGCAGGAAGGCGGAAGCGCCGATCGCCATGATGATCTCGCCAATCCGCCGGTTGGCATTGGCATAGCCAATCGTTGCCAGCGTTATGCGATCCCAGGCCACTGGCGGTGGCGGCAGGTCAGGTACGACAAAGGCGAGCGGGATGACGGCCACCGGCCCGGGACAAGCCTGGCGCAGCCGCTCCGCATAATGGCCGGAGTGGGCCACGGCCCCCGCGCAGCGCCGGGCCAGCCATTCCAGCATCGGCCTCCGCCGCGCCATCTCCTCCATGTCCAGCCAGAAGGGCTCGCCGTCACGCATTCCGTCCTCGCCATAGACGTCATGCGTGAGTTGATGGAGCGCATCCGGCCGGCCAGTCTGGTGAAAATGTCCGAAGACGAGGTTGGCGATGAAGGCATCGTGGAAGATGCCCACCATGCCCAGCGGCTCCAGCCGCCGGATTGCCGCGCCGTGATAGCCATGGTGGTCGCCGATATGCGCCGCCACCACGTCGAAGGAATCGCGCAGCGTGTCATCGTCCACCGCGTCCAGATGCAGAACCGCGCCCGGGGCGGGCCGCGGCGGCAGCGTGGCCGCCTCTCCCGTCTCGGTCCGCAGCACCGTCACCTCGTGCCCGCGGGCCGCCAACTCCCGTGCCACCTCGGCGGCGGAGGACGCGATAGCGGAGCGCTCGTTCCAGGGTGCCGCCCAGCCGATGCGGAGCCCCGTCATGCCAGCAGCCTCGCCACTGTCGTCGGCCAGTCCAGCCGCTCCGCCTCTATCGCCTCACGCCCGGCCAGACCCAGCGACCGGGCGCGGGCAGCATCTGCCGCCAGTGCGGCCATGGCCGCGCCCAACGCCTCCGGGTCGGGCGCCACGACATGTCCGTTCTCCCCGTCACGCACGATGTCCAGCACGCCGCCGGAGTCATCCGTGGTGATCACCGGCTTGGCGGCCCGGAAGGCCTCCATGGTGCAGTAGCCGAGCGAATCCTCATCGAAAGGCAGATAAGCCACGGCCAGTGCCCCATTCACCATTCGCGCCAGATCGGCTCGCGGCACGAAGCGCAGGTCAAGCGTTACCCGGTCCTCCACCCCCTCCGCAGCGGCCAGGCGGCGCAGAGCCTCGGCATCCGCCGGGGTGTCGGGCGGGCCTGCCACCACCAGCCGCACGCCTGGAACATGGCGCAGCGCTCGAACCAGCAGAGCCTGCCGCTTGCCGGCGTTCACCCGGCCAGTGGCCAGCACATAGCCTTCCGCTTCGCCACCCGGGAAAAGCTCCGGGTCATTCAGCGGCGGGCGCAGCACCTCGCTGTCGAAACCATTGTAGTGCTTCAGGCGGCGCGATGTGATCGGCGCGTTGGTGTGAATGCGCCGCGCCTCCGAGAAAGCGAGCGCATCGCCCGCTCGGATGGCCGCCAGGACCTGCGCTCCCCTCGCGTCGCCGGCGATGTTGCTCTGCCCCGCATCCAGAAGGTCATAGGCCTGGCGGTACTGGTGCAGCAGCCACAGCACCTTGTCGTGCCAGGGAATCATGTAGGCCGGGAACTTCAGGCCGATCACCCGGTCCACATTCGCAAGGCGCAGGCGCCGCGCGATCAGCATCTCGTCGATCAGCGTCTCGGCCGGATCCCAGGTGAAGGGAATCCTCATGCCCTCGGCCTCGACCCCCGCGCGGCGCAGGTTGAGGACGAGGTGGTCGAACAATTCCTCCGCCCCGCCATGGACGAAGGGCACCATGGTGCTGAGGACAAGGACCTTCACGCGAGCAGCTTCTCCACCACGGTGTCCCAATCGATCCGCAGCTCCGCCACATGCGCCTCGGCAGCCCCGCCCAGTCGGGCCGCGAAGGCGCGGTCGGCATGCAGGCGGTCGAAGGCATCCGCTAGGGCGGCAGGGTCGGGGTCGGTCATGACCCCCGTCACGCCGTCGCGGACGAACTCGGTGACACCCCCTGAATCCGAAACGGTGACAGTGCAGCGGCGGGCATGCGCCGCCTCGATCGTGGGATACCCGTAGCTGTCCTCGTCGAAGGGCAGGTAGGCGGAGGCGAGGGCGTTCTCCAACCGGTCGGCCTTTTCCTCCTCGGTGATCCAGCGCTCCTCGATGGTCACGCGGTCGGCGACGCCGAGGCGCCGTGCCGTATCCCGCAGGGCCTGCACATAGGCCGGATTCATCGACGTGCCGCAGAGGTGCAGCCGGACAGGGCGGCGCGTGCGCCCCAGCGCTTCCACCAACAGGTGCTGGCGCTTGTGGTGCTCGATACGGCAGACGGAAACGATCTCGTCGCCATAGGTGCTGGCCCGGAACATCTCCGGCCGCAGGACCGGAGGGTAGAGCACCTCGCTCTCCACGCCGTTGAAGCGGCGCAACCGGTC
>DATCMG010000684.1:0-6558 GCA_036563555.1 Roseomonas sp.
GCGAGGCGCGACAGGGCCTCGGCCGATCCCGCCCCGCGATCGAACTCATGGCCGCCCGCCTCCCAGCAGGCCTCGCCATGCATCAGGGCATCCAGGCCGCACAGCCGCACGATTCGGTCCGACAGGCGCAGCGTGTCGCCGTGCCGCCTTGGCTCCGCCTCATATGGCCAAAGTCGAGTGAAGAAGTCGCTGACGTCGAGCCAAGCTTTACGCTCGACGCGACGGTAAATTAGGAAGCGGACCCAGTATCAGTCGGACGTACCGCGCGTCAGTCCGCTATCCAGTCCACCGTGTAACAACGTCCTGATTGCAGCGCCTCCGCTGCATCCTGGAGTAAGTATACATTAGAGTGCGTTCCCAATAATTTTGCCTTGGAAAGCACGAGAAAGCCAATCTCCAAATCCGAGTGATCTACCTCTCCGGTTTTTTTCTTGTATTTCGGGTCGTTCAACTCATTGCCGCTCCCGGCTGCAATCTCCGTCCAAGCGTTCGTCTCTTTGGACGCAAAGTGGACTATACCCTTCCACCACCTTCCCTTTGCTTCTTTCAAAGCAAAAGTCACGACTCCCGGAGGCCCATCTCCGGAAGGAGTAATTGCGATCAAGTCGCCATCGGGAAGACGGGTTTTTCCGTCGAGTTGGGAAATCTTGAGCGTATAGCTGAAGCTTGGCGCAGCCATTGTAATTCCCTTTCCAAAGGATTTTGGCCCGTCCTATTCACGACGGTCTCGAGATAGGGCTGGCGGAATGGCGTAAACTGGTGATTTTGCTTATAGATTTGGGTGTCGAGATCCACCCGCAGCATCATCAGGGCGCGCCACACCCACCGTGGACGACGATACGACCGAGCCGTTCGGCTTTCCAGCGATTGGTCGCAAGAGGCTCGTTGTTATCTTCGAAGGGGGACGGCCAGCATCGGACGGTGGGGTGGTGCTGCTCGCGGCCGCGGAACGGCAACTCGGTTTCTGCGATCGGCTTACCGCCCTGATCGCGGACCCACGCGACCCGGTCGCGGGTTGCAGGACGGAAGATTCGACAACGGCGAAGCATTCCGGCGTGCCTGCCAAGAAGCGGCGCCCCGGCACAAGCAACAACGCAACTTCTGATTTCAGACTGCGGTCAGCTTGCCATCTCAGGCAGGTCGTTCGGCTGCAGGAAGCGCACCAGCCGCGCCGCCTCCGGATCCAGGGAGGCCCAGGGCCCTTCAATCGCGAACTCGGCAAGCGCGCCAGTGGGATAGACCGCAGCCAGCGCCTCCCCTGGCGCGCCGGCATCCGGGCCGGCCAGGTTCAGCGCGAAGTCGTGCAGGCCGGGATTATGGGCGATCAACAGCACGCTCCCTACTGCCTCCGGAACCTCCCGCACGGCTTCCAGCAAGCGGGGCCAGGGGGCAAGGTAAAGGTCATCCATCGGCTCGATCCGCGGCGGACCGCTGAGCACGCCGAGTCCTTCCAGCGTCTGCAGCGTCCGGCGGGAGGAGGAAACGAGCACCAGCTCCGGCCGCAGCCCGAGCCCTCGCATGGCGCCAGCCATGGCGGCAATCGCCCGGCGGCCCCGGGCATTCAACGGGCGGGCGTGGTCCGACAGGGCCGGATCATCCCAGGCGGACTTGGCGTGACGCAGCAGCAACAACTGACGCATGGGTTCAACCTGCCACAGAAGCCGCAGCCTGTCGCGGGTGCGTCCCCCTGGCCCTCACCGCCGCGGCGGGGCGTTCATTACGCGGCCCTGATCGCGCGGGCCAGGGGCAGGGGGTGGCCCGCGCGGCGTGGGCGGGGCTTCCTCCCGTGCCGCCTGGCCGGGATAGACTGATCCCTCCGTCACACCCACGCTGATGCGCTGGAACGCCACCTGCGCCGTGCCGACCTGGATGCCGTACCAGGAGACCGCCGCGCGCGAGATCGCCATCTCATCCGAGCCGCGCAGGAACCACTGGTCGAAGCCGAGCCTGCGCCGCTTGCCGGACATGGTGAGCATGTCCAACTCGTGCTGCAGATGGAAGGCGTTGCCGACCGCGCGGCCGCGCACGGGCCCCGTGGCGTCTGTCGCCTCCCCGATCCAGGCCCCGCCCGAGGGATCGGACGGGTCGCGGCGCAGCTTCCAGAAGCGGCGCTCCTCGAAGCTGTCATCGTATCGGAAGAACTCGTCGAAGGTCAGCGTGCGGCCATCCCAGGCGCCGACCAGCGTGGCGGTGAACCAGCGCTCGATCGCCCCCAGCCGCGTGGCGAAAAGGCCGTGGCTGCGCAACTTGCCCGCGAAGAACTCCTCGGGCCGGAAGGGCGGGCCCTTGCCCTGGAACACCTCCGGCGTGGTGCCGCAGCCCGGCAGGCCTCCCGCGGCGCCAAGCGCGGGAAGGGAGAGGAGAAGCGAGCGTCGGCTGGTCATGCGGGCCGGAACATCCCGCATGGCCGGGGGCTTGGCCAGGGGCACCGCCTGCCTCTCCGGAGGCCGCCGCTGCCTCATCCCGGCAACGTGGAAGGCAAGAGCGGCACGCATCCCGCCCCATCCCACGCGTTATAACGGATCACCCGGAGGCGGCATCCCGCCGGAAATGGAGTGCCGGCCCATGCCGCCAGCCACAAGTCCGATCGTGGCGCCCCGATCCCAGGCCAGCCGGATCCCGCATTTCCATCCATGAGCACGCTCCAATTCGTTGCCCTGATCCTGGCGGCGATCGGGCCCCTGCTCGCCCTGGCCCGGCTGCTGCGCCTGCCCACGCCGCTCGCCCTGGTGGCCGCCGGGATCGGCACCGCCTTCCTGCCGGGCCTGGATGAGGCGTCAGTGGATCCGCAGATGCTGATCTCGCTCTTCCTGCCGCCGGTCATCTTCGCCACGACGATCCGGGTCTCGATCCACCTGCTGCGCTTCACCCTCGGGTCGGGCGTGGCCATCGGCATCGGCCTGACCGTGGTCACCATCCCCGTCGTCGCCGTCGCGGCACGCTGGCTGCTGCCGGGGCTCGGCTGGGCGCCGGCCTTGCTGCTGGGGATCGTCGGCGCGCTGTTCGACACGCGCCTCTTCCACGAGGCAGAAGGCCGGCCACAGGTGCCCCGCGCCATCGCCGAGGCACTGAAGGTGCGGGAGACGGTCGCGCGCATCGGTGCGCTCGGCATCTTCGCGCTGCTGCTCCGGGCCGTGGAGGAAGGGCCGCCCACGCCGCTCAGGGCCGCCGCCGGCCTCGCCTGGGCGGTCATGGCCGGCGCCGCCGCCGGATGGACGCTGGCGCGTGCCTCGGTGTGGCTGCGGGGGCGTGTCGGGCCGGCGCCGGTGGAAATCGCGGTCTCGGTCGCGCTGCCCTATCTCTGCGCGCTCGCGGCGCAATGGCTGGACCTGTCCCTCTCGGCCACGATCATCGCGGCGGCGCTCACCGTCGCCTCCAGCGACGTGGACCGGGACACGGGGGCCACCCTCACCTCATCGGAAGCGCGGATCGCCGCCACGGCCTTTTGGGAGGAGGTGAGCCTCTTCCTCTCCGCCGTGCTCTTCCTGCTGGCAGGGCGGGCGCTGCCCCATGCGCTGGGCGCGCTCGACGCCTGGCCGATCTGGCACACCGGGGGGACGGCAGTGGCGCTGGTCCTGCTGATCCTCGCGCTCCAATTTGCCTTTTCTTACCTCGCGGCCTGCCTGCCCGCACCGGCGGCGGCCCTGCGCGAACGGCCGCGCGAAGCGGGGATGGAAATTACCCGGCTGACGGCGGCGGGGGTGATGGCCTGGGCCTGCACGCCCTCCATCATCGGCATCATCGTCGCCCTCTCGGCACCGCCGGAGATGGAGGACCGGGGGCTGACGCTCGTGGTGGCGGCCTTCCTGATCCTGGGCGCGGTGGTGGTGCAGGGCCTGACCCTGAAAAGCGCGGTGCGCGCGGCCTCGCTCGGGGACAAGGGGGAAGAGAAGCGCGAGCAGGAGCTTGCCGGCCATGTCGCCTCGAAGGCTGCGGAAGGCGAGGAGGACGTCCAGAGCGGGCATGACGCCGTCCGCCGCGCCCTGCTCCGGCTGCGGGAGGAAAACCGGATCGGCGACGAGATGCTTCAGAAAATGCTGCGCGAGACCGATCTGAGCGCCCGCGTCGCCGAGGGACCGGCGGCGGCCCTGCCAGGGGCCGGGCCGCCGAATCCCTGAAGGGGCCGCCGCCCTATCCGGCCTTCTTCCGCAGAGGCGGCGCCACCACATCGCCCGGGATCGGGCATTCATAAGGGGCGCCACCCCGGCGCTTCGCCAGCTCCGCCTTCGCGCGCGCGAGCAACTCCGGATCGCGGAACCCGTCCAGCGCCGTCGCTGCCATCACCTTGGCCGCCTGGACCATGCCCTTATGCGCGTGCGGCGATTGCCCCTGCGCCACGGCCTGCCAGGTGTGGAAGGGCGTGCCGACCGCCCAGCACCCGCCCCAGGCCTGCACCGTCGGCACGATCTGCGAAACGTCGCCAACATCGGTGGAGCCGGCCTGGGTGATCGGCGTGCCGTCGAAAGGCAGCACGCCCTCATGCAGCGCCACATGCACCATCTCGGGATCAGCCCCGAAGCTCGCCACTTCCGAGGCGATGTCCCCCTCGCTCAGCGAGCGCCGGATCTCGGCGGCGAAGCGCTGGTCCGCCTCATCGTGCTCCGGCGCGCCAAGCGTCTGGAAATTGCCGTGCAGCACCGTCTCCAGCGTCCGGCTCTGCAGGACTTCGGAGCAGGCCTTGTCGATCTCGAAGGACCAGCGCGTGCCCGTCATGATCGCGGCGCCCTCGGCGCAGGCCTTCACCCGCTCGAACAGCGCCGCCGCCTCGGCCACCCTGGGGGAGCGGATGAGGTAGAGCACCTCCGCATTCGCCTGCACGACATTGGGCGAGACGCCGCCGGAATTGGTGATCGCGTAATGCACGCGGGCCTCCTGTGGCATGTGCTCCCGCAGGTAGTTCACGCCCACATTCATCAGCTCCACCGCGTCGAGCGCGGAGCGCCCGAGATGCGGCGAGCCCGCGGCATGCGCCGCCTTGCCCTGGAAGCGGAAATAGACCTGGTAATTCGCCAGGTTGCGGATCGACATCACCCCGTTGAAGGCGCCGGGATGCCAGGTGATGGCGGCGTCCAGATCGTCGAACGCGCCTTCCCGCGCCATGAAGGTCTTGCCCGAGCCGCCCTCCTCGCCCGGGCAGCCGTAATAGCGCACGCGGCCCTTCATCCCGGCCTCGCGCAGCGCATCCCGCGCCGAGACGGCGGCGAGCATGGCGCCTGCGCCGAGCAGGTTATGGCCGCAGCCATGCCCGTGGCCGCCAGCCTCCATCGGCCTCTGCTCCGCGATGCCGGCCTCCTGCGAAAGCCCCGCGAGCGCGTCGAACTCGCCGAGGAAGCCGATCAGCGGCCCGCCCTCGCCGGATTCCGCCATGAAGGCGGTCGGAATGCCCGCCACGTCGCGCGTGATCCGGAAGCCCTCGGCTTCCAACTGCGCGATCTGCGCCTCCACCGAGCGGTGCTCGGCGAAGCGCAGCTCCGGCATGGCCCAGATGCGGTCGGACAGGTCGGTATAGGCAGGCGCCTTCGCCTCCACGGCATCGGAGAGACGGTCGAGCGCGATCGGGTCGTTCTTCATGGTGTCGCTCTCTACCGCCCGAAGCCGGTCAGGTCACCTCGATGATGAGCTTTCCGAAGTTCTTTCCGGCCAATAGGCCCATGAAGGCCTCGGGCGCCTTCTCCAGGCCCTTCACCACATCTTCGCGGTAGCGCAGCGATCCGTCGCGCAGCCAGGCGGCACCGGTGCGGGGCCAATCGGCGAAGGCGCGGGGATGGTCGCGCACGATAAAGCCCCGCAGCGAGAGCCGCTTGCGCACGACGGACATCAGGTTGGGACCGGGGGCGGGCCGGTCGTCATTGTACTCGGCAACCATCCCGCAGAAGGCCACGCGGGCGAAGTCGTTCAGCAGCGGCCAGACGGCCTTCTGCACGGCCCCGCCGACATTCTCGAAATAGGAGTCGATCCCGCCCGGGCAGGCGGCCGCCAGGCGCTCTGGGAAGTCCGGCGCGCGATGGTCCACGCATTCGGGGAAGCCCAGCATGTCCCGCACGAAGGCGCATTTCTCCGGCCCGCCGGCAATGCCGACTACGCGGGCGCCCATACGGCGCGCGATCTGCCCGGCAACCCCGCCCACCGCGCCGGAAGCGGCGGAGACCACGAAGGTCTCGCCCGGCCGTGGCGGGGCGATCTCGGTCACGCCCACCCAGGCCGTGGTGCCGGGCATCCCCAGCACGCCCAGCGCCGTGGTGACCGGCGCGGCATCGGGATCAAGCTTCCGCAGCGCCGTGACGGGCACAGCCGAGAAGCGCTGCCAGCCCGATCCGCCCAGAACCCAGTCGCCGCTCTGGAAGCGCCCGGTCGGGTCCTCCACCACCTGGGCGACAGACTGCCCTTCCATCACCGCACCGATCTCCACCGGGGCGGAGTAGGATTTCGCCGCGCTCATCCGCCCGCGCATATAGGGATCGAGGGAGAGGAAGCGGTTCCGCAGCAGCGCCTCCCCGGGGCGAGGGGAGGGGGGCGCCTCCTCCCTCGCCTCGAAATGCCCTGGCCCCACCTGTCCCT
>DATCMG010000686.1:0-1886 GCA_036563555.1 Roseomonas sp.
CGCGGCGATGGTCGCGCGGGCGCATGTGGCGGAAGCCCTCGCCTTCCGTCACCGGAAGCCCGCCGCGGGATAAGGCTCAGCCAGGAAGCGGTCGCGTGTCGTCCACCACCCGCCCGTCATTCGGCAGGCTGCCGGGCGGCACCAGCGCCACGTCTCCCCGCAGCCGCGTGACGGAGTGCAGTGTCCCGGCGAGACGGTCGCGCAACGCCGCATCCTCGGGCGCCTCCGCCCTGAGCACCAGCCGGTCGCGTCCGCTCTCCTCCGACACGACGAGGCGCAGCCGCCCGAGCCCCGGACACTGCCGCGCGATTTCGGCCACCATCTCCGGCCGCACGAAAAGGCCGCGCACTTTCGTCGCCTGGTCGGCGCGGCCTATCCAACCCCGGATCCGCGCATTGGTGCGGCCACAGGGGCTGTTGCCAGGCATGAGGGCCGAGAGGTCGCCGGTTGCAAAGCGGATCAGCGGATAGGCGTCGTCGAAGACTGTCACGACGACCTCCCCCACCTCCCCCTCCGGCACGGGATCGCCGGTGCCGGGGCGCACGATCTCGACGATCACCTCCTCGTCCAGGATCAGCCCCTCCCGGGCATCGCTCTCATAGGCGATCACGCCACATTCGGCGGTGGCGTAGGATTGCAGCACCGTCAGCCCGCGATCCGCATAGAATTGCCGCAGCGAGGGGAGGTAGGCACCGCCCGAGACATGGCCGAGCCGCAGCGAGGATACGTCCAGCCCTAGCTCCTCCGCGCGCTCCAGGATCGTCCTGAGGAAGTCCGGCGTGCCGGAATAGGCGCGTGGACGCAGATGGGCCATGGCGCGCGCCTGCGCCTCGGTGTTGCCGGTGCCGGCCGGGATAACCGGGCAGCCGAGTGCCCGCGCGCCACCTTCCAGCATGAAGCCGGCGGGGGTGAAGTGATAGGCGAAGCAGTTCTGCATCACGTCACCCGCGCGCAGCCCGGTCGCGTGCAGCGCGCGGGCGAAGCGGAAGGTATCCACCCCCTGCCCCTGCGGCTCATGGATCGGCCCGGGGGAGACGAAGATGCGTGCCAGAGCCCCGACCGGCACGCCGTTCAGACCGGCGAAGGGTGGCTCCGCCGCCTGTGCCGCGATCAGTTCCGATTTGCGCGTGACCGGCAGGCGGGCCAGTGCGGCGCGGGAGGCGACATCCGCGGGCGCGGTGCCCCCCATCACACGCCGCGCATGCGCCGAGCCCGCCACCGCCCGCGTGAGGAAGCCGGGCAGCCGCGCCATCACCGCCGCCTCGCGCACCTCCGGCGCTCGCGTCTCCAGTGCGTCGAAAAAGGTGCTCAAAGCCAACGCTTCCGGCGCTTGTAGGATTTGAGGTTGCGGAAGGACTTCCGCTCCGCCCCATGGCCGCCGAGGTAGAATTCCTTCACGTCCTCATTCGCCGCAAGGGATTCCGCCGTTCCGTCCAGCACCACCTTTCCCTGCTCCATGACATAGCCGTAACCGGCGACGGAAAGCGCCATCCGTGCATTCTGCTCGACCAGCAGGATAGTCACGCCCAGTTCGGCGTTGATGCGGCGAATGATGCCGAAAACCTCTTTCACCAGCAGCGGCGAAAGCCCCATGGATGGCTCGTCCATCAGGATCAGCTTCGGCCGTGCCATCAGCGCGCGCCCGATCGCCAGCATCTGCTGCTCGCCGCCCGAGAGATAGCCGGCCAGCCCCGTCCGTTCCTTCAGGCGTGGAAAGAAGGAATAGACCATGTCGATGTCGCGCTTCACCTCGTTGTCGCGGCGGGTGAAGGCGCCGAGGCGGAGATTCTCCAGACAGGTCATGTCCGCCACGATCCGGCGGCCCTCCATCACCTGGAAGATGCCGCGTCGGACGATCTCATGCGGATCGATCCCGTCGATCCGCT
>DATCMG010000688.1:0-2545 GCA_036563555.1 Roseomonas sp.
GTGATGGACGGCGCGGCGGTGACGCCGCGTGCGGCCAGGATCGAGGCACGAAGCCAGCCGGAAACGCGGCAGGCGCAGCCGTCGTCTACCGTCCCCGAGCCGCAGGCGGCGTCACCCGTGCCGCCACCCGAGGCCGCGCCCCAACTTCCGGCCGCGACAATCCCGCAACCCGCTGCCCCTCGCGCCCCCACGTCTCCGGCGAATGCCGGCCTGCCGTTGCGCGTGATCCCGGGCGAGGAGGGGCGCGCGCTGGTGCTACCAGTGCCGGCCGAAACCGGCCTCGCGATCCTGCGGCGGGGCGACACGCTGCTCATGGTGCTGGACCACCCCCATGCGTTCGACACCGGGCCCCTGCGGGCCGATCCAATCTTCGGAAGCTTGCGCACGGAGATGCTGCCGGAGGCCACGCTCCTGCGCCTGCCCATCACTGCCCCGGCCGCCCTGCATGCGCGCCGCGAGGGCGATCGGTGGCTGCTCTCGGCCGTGGCTTCGGCGGGCCGGGAGCGCTCCATCCTCGCTGAAGCGGAGGAGGGCCGGGTGGTGTTGCGCGCCGCCGCCCCCGGCCGCCCCGTGCCGATCGCCGACCCGGAAACCGGATTGCCGATCCTCGTGGGAACGGTGCGGGAGGCGGGACAGGCCACGGCCACGCCGCGCAGCCTGGCCCAGATCGACCTACTGCCGACCCAACTCGGCGTGGCGGCGCTCGCGCGCGCCGATTCGGCGGCGCTGCGGCGGGCCGGGGACCGATTCGTGCTCTCCGGGATCACCGGGGTCGCGGCGATGCCGGACCCCTCCGCCGAGGCCGGCGCCATGACGCGCCTGATGGAGCTTCCCGTGCTGGAACCCGGCGCGGCGCAGGAGCGGCTGCGGGCGCAGCAGGCGAGCCTCGCTTCCGCCCCGCCGCTGGCACGCCTGCCGCTGCGGCGCGCATCGGCCGAGGGATTACTGGCGCTGGGACTGGCCCAGGAGGCCCAGGCGATGATCAGGCTGGCCTTCCAAGAGGATCCCCGCGCCTCCACCGATCCGCGCAGCCTGCTGGTCCATGGGGCCGCCGCCTTGCTGGCGAACCGGCTTTCCGATGCCCAGGCCCTCGCCGGCCCCGCCCTTCCCAGGAATGATGAGGTGACGCTGTGGCGCGCCGCACTGGCGGCGACCGGCGGGGAAGCCGCGGCCGCATCGCCCAGCTTCGCTACCACCTTGCCGCTTCTGCTCACCTATCCCGAGCCGCTGCGAGCGCGGCTGTTGCCGCTGGCCGCGGAGACAATGCTGGAGGCAGGAGACCTCTCCGCCGCACGCCGCCTGCTGCACGTGGCGGGTGAGCGCCCCGGGCTGGCCTATGCCCGCGCCCGAATGGCCGAGGCGGAGGGCCATGCCGAGGAGGCACTTCGCCTCTACGCGGCTGTGGCTGAAGGGCGCGACCGGCTGGCGCGCGCGCGGGCACTGCGCCGCTCGGTGGAACTGCGCCTGGCCGCCGGATCGCTGGATGCCGCGGAGGCGGCAGCAGCGATGGAGGCCGCACTCTTCGCCTGGCGCGGCGATGGGGAGGAACTCGGCACGAGACTCCGCATCGCGGCGCTACGCCAGGCGTCCGGCGACGCGCGCGGAGCGCTGGATCTGCTGAAGGAAACGGCCGAAACCTTTCCCAGCCACACCAATCAGATCCGCCCGGCACAGGAGTCAGCGCTGCTGCAGGCTCTGGTGCAGGAACCCCCGACCGTCGCCGTTGCGCTTTCCGAAACCCAGGCAACTCTCCTGCCGCGCGATGCCCGCGCAGCCGAGGCGCTGTCCCTGCTGGCTGAGCGTCTAGCGGCGATGGACCTGCCGGATCGCGGTGCTGCCCTGCTCCAGCAGGTGCTGGAAAAGGCAGGTGCCGCGCAGCGCCCGGCACTGACCATGCGGCTGGCTAGTCTGCGGCTTGCAGCCGGCGACCCTGCCGGTGCCTTGGCGGCGCTCGAGTCCACGCCTGCCCCGCCGGAGGATACGGTGGCGCGCGGATTGCTCGCGGCCCGCGCCAAGGCAGCGCTGGGCGCGGCGGAAGAAGCGGTGGCGATCCTGCGCGGGTTGGGCACACCAGCCCTGCCGGCCTTAGCGGCCTTGCTGGCGGAACGGCAGGACTGGGCCGGGGCATCCGATGCGCTGCTCGCCCAGGCCGCCACCCGGCTAGAAGATCCCACGACACCGCGCGAGGTGCTTCGCGCCGCCGCCTTTGCCGCGCTGGGCCAGGACAGGGCGCGGCTGGCAGCCCTGCGCGCGGCTTGGTTGCAGCGGCTGGGCCCGGGGCCGGTGGCCGAGGCCGTCGGCCTGCTCACCGCCGATCCGGTTCGGGGCCTTTCGGACCTTCCCCGCCTCCAGCGCGAACTGGACCTTTTCCGGGGATTTTCAAACGGGCTGGAGGCCTTCCGGACCGCAGCAGCGAATCCCGGTTGAGCCACGCGCCCAACGCGGGGGGGAGCCGCGTTTTTTTCGGCCGGAAAAGTTCTATTTCACTTGCGAGGGGGAGCCGCTTGCCCCATATGCCGCGGCCGTTGACCTGATCGAATTCCCG
>DATCMG010000693.1:0-3579 GCA_036563555.1 Roseomonas sp.
CCGCAGACGCCGAGGAAGATGAGCCCGTTGCCGATGGCGCTGCCGCCCTCCCCTCCTCCGCCGCGCGCGAGCACGATGGCGGCCATCCCGACCGCGGCCAGCGCCACCGCCGCCCAGCCGCGCGGCGCGATCCGTTCCCGCAGCCACCAGGCGCTGCCGAGGGCAACGACGGCGGGCATGGTGGCGAGGACGAGCCCGCCTTCCAGCGCCGTGGTGAAGCGCAGGCCGGCCAGCAGCGCGGCGTTGTAGAGAACGGTGCCGGCGGCGGCCTGAAGAAAGAGGTTCCACAGCACGCGCCGCCCCGGGCGGACCACGCCGTCCCGCCACAGCGCGAGCGGCAGCAGCACGGCGCAGGCGATCAGGCAGCGCAGGCCGAGGATCAACGGGATGGGCAGCGCACCGGCCAGCGCCTTCGC
Organism: Roseomonas sp.; assembly: GCA_036563555.1. Classification (GTDB taxonomy): domain Bacteria; phylum Pseudomonadota; class Alphaproteobacteria; order Acetobacterales; family Acetobacteraceae; genus Roseomonas. Next base: position 417 of record DATCMG010000693.1, read on the forward strand.
GACAGCGACATTCGCGCCGGTCAGGATCATTGAGCCGGCGAGCTGCGCATAGGCGGTCAGCACGGTGCCGGTGCTACGCCTCGTCGCCGTCGCGGCGGAAAGGGGAAAGGGCGTCGAGCTCGGCCATCTCCGCCTCGATCGCCGCACGCTCATGGCGCAGGGAATCCGCGACGGCTCGGCGCAGGCCGGAATGGGCGATGAGATGCGCGGAATAGGTCGGCACGGGGCAGTAGCCGCGCTGGATCTTGTGCTCGCCCTGCGCGCCAGCCTCGACGCGCTTGAGCCCATGTGCGATCGCGAAATCGAGGGCCTGATAATAGCAGAGTTCGAAATGCAGGAAGGGCGCCTCGACGAGGCTGCCCCAGTTGCGTCCGTAGAGCGCGTCGCGCCCCATCAGGTTCAGCGCGCCGGCGACGGGCCTGCCGTCCTTCTCCGCCACCATCAGCACCACGCGGTCGCCCATGCGCTCTGCCATCAGGGGCCAGAAGCGGGCGGTGAGATAGGCGCTGCCCCATTTGCGGTCGGTGGTGCTGCGGTAGAACTTGTGGAAGAGGCGCCACACCTCCGGCGTGATCTCGGTTCCGCGCAGGGCACGGATGGTGAGGCCCGCGGATTGCGCGTCACGCCGCTCACGGCGGATGGCCTTGCGCTTGCGCGAGGAGAGGGCGCCGAGGAAGTCGTCGAAGCTGGCATAGCCTTCATTCATCCAATGAAACTGCATCCCCATGCGCTGCAGCCATCCGGAATCGCCGAGCACATCCCATTCCTCGCGCGTGCAGAAGGTGACATGGCAGGAAGAGAGCTTCAGCGCCTCCGTCGCCTGCGCGAGCCCCTGAGCGAGGGCTGCATGCGGCACGCCGGACCCGGCGCGAACCATCAGGCGCGGGCCGGGCACGGGGCTGAAGGGCACGGCCACCTGAAACTTTGGATAGTACTCGCCGCCCGCATTCTCGAAGGCGCGGGCCCAGCCATGATCGAAGACATATTCGCCGTAGGAATGGCCCTTCGCATAGGCAGGCGCCACCGCGACCAGCGCGCCCGATGCGTCGCGCAGGGCGATGTGCTGCGGCAGCCATCCCGTGCGCGGGCCGGTGCAGCCGGATTCCTCGAGCGAGAGAAGGAAGGCATGCGAGGTGAAGGGATTCGCCGTGTCGTCGCAGGCATCCCATTCCTCCGCCGGGATATCGGCAATGCGGGGATGCAGCGAAAGGGTCAGCTCAGAAGGCATGGTGGCGCATGTGCGACCTGCGCCGCGCGATGCAAGCACTGGCGATCAGCCCTGGACCAGGGGCGCGAAGGCACCGAAATCGGCCACGGCCTCCACGCCCGCGATGGCACCGCCACGCACGGTCCAGACATGGAGGAAGGGAACCCGGCCCGTGCGGCCCGCCGCGTCGCGCGCGTTATAGGCGCCGCTGGCGAGAAGACGGCCATCGGCGAGGGGCGCGAATCCATCCACCGCGATTCGCCAATGCGGGAAATGGCGGCGCAGCGTGGGAAAGAACTCGCCTTCCACCGCCGCGCGGCCGCGCCATTCGGTGCGCGGCACGGGATAGCCGGGCGAGACGCGCCAGGCGACGTCCTCGGCGAGCAGGGAATGGTCGCCGCTCTCCATCCAGCGGCGGATCAGAGCCTCTTCGGGGCTCACGCGATCTCGAGCACGGCCTCCACCTCCACCGCCGCATCGCCGGGCAGGGAGGGGACGCCGATGGTCGTGCGGGCGTGGCGGCCGATGTCGTCGAAGACCGCGACCGCCATGTCGGAGGCTCCGTTCATCACCTGGGCGTGCTGGGTGAATTCCGGCACGGCGGCGATGAAGCCGCCCAGCCGCACCACCCGCGTGACGCGGTCCAGGCTGCCCAGTATCGCCTTCGCCTGGGCGAGGACGTTGATGAAGCAGAGCTGTGCCGCCTGCTGCCCGATATCCACCCCCACGCCGGCGCCGAGCTTGCCGGTATAGGCGATCTTGCCCTCCCGCATCGGCACCTGGCCGGAGACGAAGAGCAGGTCACCGGTGATGACGGCGGGCACGTAGTTGGCGATGGGCTTCGCCGCTTCCGGCAGGGTGACGCCCAATTCGGCGAGGCGGGCGGCGATGCGCCCCTGATCGGCCTGCGCCATGGCTCAGCCCACCAGCCGCAGGGCGCGGCGGCGGGTGGCCGGCGCGGGGGCGGAGGGAAGGTCGGGCAGCAGGGGAAGCTGCTGGGCCGCGGTGCCGAGGTGGTCGGCGCCGCACTCCTCCTCGGTGGGGTCCGGCAGGACCCGGCCGCCGAGATGGTCCAGCGCCAGGCGGCGGAAGGCCCAGTCGAGCACGGAGGAGGCGCGGTGGATGGCCGGATCGCCCTCCACCACCCCGGCCGGGCCGAAGCGGGTATAGGCGAAGGACTGCACATATTCGTCGAGCTTCACGCCCGCCGCGAGGCCGACCGTCACGGAATGGCAGAGCGCGTCCACCATCGCCCGGAAGGCAGCGCCATCCTTGGCGAGGGTGAGGGAGATCTCCTCGAGTCCCGAGGCGCCTTCCATGGTGCGGAGGGTCACGCGGTGTCCGCCGATCGTCACCTTCCATACGGCACCGCGACCATGGGCGGGCTGGCCCTGGGCAGGCAGGGCGCGGGGTTTGGGCGCGGGGCGCGGCGCCTGGGCCGGGGCGACCACCGCCGGGGCGGCGTGCAGCCAGGAGCGGAGCACGGCTTCCATGGCGGCGCGTGCCTCGGGGCCGCGCGGGGCAAGGAGGCGGCCGGCCTCCTCGCCGGCGCGGAGGGCGGCGCGGGTCGGGACCTCGATGACGCCGCCATCGGGGCTGGAGACGAGGCGCGTGGGGGCCGGGGCCGGGGCGAATCCGCCGGTTTCGGCGCCCAGCAGGGCCTCCACCGCATCGGGCGAAGACAGGGCGAGGATGGCCGCGTGGCGCAGGCCAGGGGCCCCGGCAGCGGCATCGAGCGCGGCACGCACGGCCTCGGCCAAGCCGGGAACGGGGGTCGACTCGGGGGGCTCCGGCCAGATCAGCGCAACCGGCTCACGGGCGCCAAGATTCTCGGCCAGATCGCCGGAGGCCGCCTCGGCAATGCCGCGCGTCAGGGCGGCGATGGCTGCCGCGACCGAATGCGCCCCGGATGATTCGTAGTCCAACCCCAGGCCGGCCAGCAGACCGGCAAGATCG
>DATCMG010000698.1:0-14670 GCA_036563555.1 Roseomonas sp.
TTCTCCACCGCCTCGGCGCCCGTGGTGAAGAACACGGTCTTGGCCGGGCCGCGCACGGGCGCGATGGCGTTCAGCCGCTCGGCGAGCCGCACATAGCTCTCATAGGGCGTCACCTGGATGCAGGTGTGGCTGAAATTCTCCAGCTGCGCCTGCACGGCGGCCTTCACCTTGGGGTGCAGGTGGCCGGTGTTCAGCACGGCGATGCCGCCGGCGAAGTCGATATAGCGCTTGCCCTCGACATCGATGATCTCGGACCCCTCCGCCTTCGCGGCGAAGACGGGCAGGGAGGTCGAGAGGCCGCGCGGCACGGCGGCCTCCTTGCGCGCCTGGAGGCTGGCGTTGCGCTGGCCCTCCTCGATCGAGGCGGTGTTTTCGCCGGTGATGGTGGTGCCCATGGATACAATGTCCCTCGCGCGGAGGCCGGAAGTTGCGCCGGGCCGGGCGGCGGGGCAAGGCTCCAGGCGGCCGGTCCGATGCAATTTCGTGCCGTATTCCAGCCGGGAACGACCCGGCCGTGCCACGCTGTCGCGAGCGCGTGAGCCCCCCCCCGGCTTGCGGCGCCTGCCCTCCGCGCGCAATTTGCGGCCGCTTTCAAAGGGGGAGTCGAAGTCCGTGAACGGTGCCCACAGTCTTGTGCACACGCTGCTGAAGTCCGGCGTGGACACCTGCTTTGCCAATCCGGGCACCAGCGAGATGCATTTCGTCGCGGCGCTGGACCAGATCCCCGGCATGCGCTGCGTGCTGGGCCTGCAGGAGAACGTGGTCACCGGCATGGCGGACGGGTATTTCCGCCTGGCCGGCAAGCCCGCCTGCACCCTGCTGCATTGCGGCCCGGGCCTCGCGAACGGGCTGGGCAACCTGCACAATGCCCGCCGCGCCCGCAGCGGGATCGTCAACATCGTCGGCGACCAGGCCACCTACCACCGCCCCTTCGACGCCCAGTTGACGGCGGATACCGAGGGCTGGGCCCGGCCGGTCTCGGCCTGGGTCCGGACCAGCATGGCCTCCGCCGATGTGGGGCGGGACGCGGCGGTGGCGGTCCAGGCGGCCCGCACGGCCCCTGGCCAGATCGCGACGCTGGTTCTGCCTTCCGATGCTTCCTGGGACGAGGGCGGGGTGGTGGCCGACCCTCTGCCCGTGCCGCCGGCCCTGGCACCGGACCCCTCCGCGATTCGCAACGCAGCCCGCACCCTGCGGGAGAAGAAGAACGTCCTGATCCTGCTCGGCGGCCCGGCCCTGCGCGAGAACGGACAGGCCCTGGCCTGGCGCATTGCCCAGGCGACCGGGGCGAAGATCCTGGGCGAGATGTCCAATGCCCGGGTCTCGCGCGGGCGCGGGCGGCCGCAGCTGGAGCGCGTGCCCTATGTGACCGACCTCGCCATCAAGACGCTGGCCGAGTTCGAGCACCTGATCCTCGTGAACGCCAAGGCGCCGGTCGGCTTCTTCGCCTATCCCGGCAAGCCATCCATCCACTACGCGCCCGACGCGGAGCTGCATGTCCTGACCCGCTACGAGCAGGATGCCGAGGCCGCCCTCACCGCCCTGGCCGATGAGCTGGGCGCGCCGCAGGCCGCCATCCCCGATCCTGGCCCGCGCGCGGAACCCGTCCGCGGCGCGCCGACTCCGGAAGGGCTGGCCCGCACCGTGGCGGCGCTGATGCCCGAGAACGCCATCATCTCGGATGAAAGCGTGTCCTATGGCCGCGGCTTCTACCCGCAGACCCATGTGGCGCCGCCGCATGACTGGCTGCAACTGACCGGCGGCGCGATCGGGGATGGCATGCCGGTGGCAACCGGCGCCGCCATCGGCTCCGGCGGGCAGCGGCGCGTCATCAGCCTGCAGGCCGATGGCTCCGCGATGTATTCGCTGCAGTCGCTCTGGACCCAGGCGCGCGAGAAGCTGCCGGTCACGACGATCATCCTGTCGAACCGCAAGTATCAGATCCTCATCGGCGAGTATTCGGGCGTCGGCGCCAATCCCGGCCCGACGGCGATGAACATGCTCGACCTCGGCAACCCGGACCTCGACTGGGTGAAGCTCGCCAATGGCATGGGGGTGGAGGCCGCGCGGGCCGAAACCCTCGACACCCTGGCCGACCTGCTCTCCCAGAGCGTCAGTCGGAACGGCCCCTTCCTCATCGAACTCGTCATCTGACGGAGAAACAGACCATGGCCATCTATCCGAAGGTGCAGCTGCACATTGACGGCGAGTGGCGCGACGCGCGCTCCGGCAAGGTGCTGGAGATCATCAACCCCGCCACGGAGGAGGTGATCGGCACCGTCGCCCATGCCGAGAAGGTGGACCTTGACGAGGCACTCGCCGCCGCCGAGCGCGGCTTCGCGCTGTGGCGCAAGGTCTCGGTCTTCGAGCGCAGCAAGCTGATGCGCAAGGCGGCCGATATCCTCCGCTCCCGCGCCGACTCCATCGCTGCGATGATGACCGCCGAGCAGGGCAAGCCGCTGCCCGAGGCGAAGATGGAGGTGCTGGCCGGCGCCGACGTGATCGACTGGTTCGCCGAGGAAGGCCGCCGCGCCTATGGCCGCGTGATCCCGGCGCGCGCCGAGGGCGTGTACCAGCTCTCCCTGCGCGAGCCCGTCGGCCCCGTCGCGGCCTTCACGCCCTGGAACTTCCCGATCAACCAGGTCGTGCGGAAGCTCTCCGCGGCGCTGGCCACGGGCTGCTCCATCATCGTGAAGGCACCGGAGGAGACGCCGGCCTCGCCCGCCGAGCTGATCCGCGCCTTCGTGGATGCGGGCGTGCCCAAGGGCGTGATCGGGCTGGTCTATGGCGTGCCGTCGGAGATCAGCAGCTACCTCATCCCGCACCCGATCATCCGCAAGATCACCTTCACCGGCTCCACCCCCGTCGGGAAGATGCTGGCTGCCATGGCCGGGCAGCACATGAAGCGCGCGACCATGGAACTGGGCGGCCACGCGCCGGCGATCGTCTTCGACGATGCGGATGTCCAGAAGGCGGCGAAGACCCTCGCGGCCTCCAAGTTCCGCAATGCCGGCCAGGTCTGCGTCTCGCCGACCCGCTTCCTGATCCAGGAGCGCTCCTTCGACGAGTTCCTGGAAACCTTCACCAAAGTCGCCAAGTCCATCAAGGTCGGCAACGGCATGGAGGAAGGCGTCTCGATGGGGCCGCTGGCGAATGAGCGCCGCATCCCCTCGATCGAGACGCTGGTGCAGGACGCCGTGGGCCGCGGCGCGAAGCTGCAGACCGGCGGCAGCCGCATCGGCAACAAGGGCTATTTCTACGAGCCGACGGTCATCTCCGACCTGCCGCTCGATTCGCGCGCCATGAACGAGGAGCCCTTCGGCCCGCTCGCCCTGGTGAACCGCTTCTCCGACTTCGATGAGGTGGTCGCGGAGTCGAACCGGCTTCCCTTCGGCCTCGCGGCATATGCCTTCACCAGCTCGGCCACCACGGCCCAGGCGATCGCGGCGAAGGTCGAGACGGGAATGATGACCATCAACCATCTCGGCCTCGCCCTGCCGGAGGTCCCCTTCGGCGGCGTGAAGGACAGCGGCTACGGCTCCGAGGGCGGATCGGAGGCGATCGAGCCCTATCTCGTGACGAAGTTCGTCACCCAGGCCGGGCTGTAGGAGGGAAGGGGGGCCGGTTCACCCCGGCCTCCCGAATGATGGCGGGCGCGCGGGCATGGCCCCACGCGATCGCCCGAGCTTCCGCGGATTCTAAATCGGCCAGTCCAGCGGCGGGTCGTAGCGCACCGAGACGAAGCACAGCCCGTCCGGCGGCGCGGTCTGCCCGGCCTTGCGGCGGTCGCGCGCATCCAGCACGGCCCGGGGCCAGTTGACGGGCCGGAGCCCACGCCCGACCTGCGCCAGGGTGCCCACCATGTTCCGGACCTGATGGTGCAGGAAGGAGCGCGCCTCGACCCGCACCACGATCTCATCGCCTTCCCGCGACACGTCGAGCCGGTCGAGCGTGCGCAGCGCGTTCCGCGCCTGACAGGCGGCCGCCCGGAAGGCGGAGAAGTCGTGATGGCCGAGCAGCCCCTGCGCGGCCTCATGCATCGCCCCGGCATCCAGCCGCTGCGGCACATGCCAGACGCGGCCGAGATCCAGCCCGGGCCGGGCACGGCGGTTCAGGATGCGGTAGCGATAGGCGCGGTGAACCGCCGAGAATCGGGCGTTCCACTCCTCATAGGGGCGCGCGACGGAGAGAACCGAAACCGGATGGGGCCGCGTCCGGGTGTTCAGCGCTTCCCGGATCCGCTCCACCGGCAGGTCCGCCACCAGATCCACCTGGGCCACCTGGCCCTCCGCATGCACGCCGGAATCGGTGCGGCCGGCGGCGCCGATGACCGGCTCCACGCCGTCGTTCAGGGGCGCGGCGGCCTCCTCCAGAACCTGCTGTACCGCCAGCCCATCAGCTTGCCGCTGCCAGCCGACGAAGGGGGCGCCGTCATACTCGATCAGCAGGGCGTAACGGGGCATGTCAGCCGAGAACCGTGCCGGGCGGGACAGGTGTGCCGCGCAGGAAGGCGGTGGCGTCCATGGCGGCACGACCGGCCCGCTGCACCCGCGTCAGCCGGAGCGCGCTGCCCTCGCCGCAGGCGATCAGCAACGCATCGTCCAGCACCGTGCCAGGGGCAGCCTCCCGCCCCGGTGCCGGTTCGGCGGAGAGCACCCGCAGCACCTCGCCGTTCCAGGCCGTGAAGGCGCCGGGCCAGGGCGTCATGGCCCGGATGCGGCGATCCAGCGCCTGGGCGGGGTGGGACCAGTCCAGGCGGCCATCCTCCTTGCCGAGCTTGGGGGCATAGGTGGCGCCCTCCTCCGGTTGGGGCGTGGCGGGCGGGCTTTCCTCCAGGGCACGCAGGATCAGCCGGGCGCCCATGGCGGAAAGGCGGTCATGGACCTCCGGGGTGGTGTCGCGCGGGCCGATCGGCGTCGCTTCGCGCAGAAGCATGGGGCCGGTGTCCAGCCCCTTATCCATCCGCATGATGGTGATGCCCGTCTCGGCATCCCCGGCCAGCATGGCCGCATGGATTGGGGCAGCGCCGCGCCAGCGCGGAAGAAGGCTGGCATGGATGTTCAGGCAGCCGCGCCGGGGCGCATCCAACATCGGCCTGGGCAGGATCAGCCCATAGGCAACCACCACGGCCGCATCGAGGTCCAGCGCCGCGAAAGCCTCGTGCTCGGCGGTGTCGCGGCGAAGCCGGGCGGGGGTCCGGACAGGAAGGCCCAGCCCCAGTGCGGCCTGATGGACGGGGCAGGGGGTTTCCCGCTGGCCCCGCCCGGCGGGCCGGGGTGGCTGGGCATAGACGGCCGCAATCTCATGCCCCGCCTCATGCAAGGCGTGCAGTGCCGGCACCGAAAAGGCCGGGCTGCCCATGAAGGCCAGCCGCAATGGCTTGCCAGGCGCCGGATTCTGGCCTCCGGGGCCTTCGCCCCTGCGGTCACCGGCCGCCGTCACATCGCCTCTCGCGACTTCAGCTTCTGCTCCTTCAGGAACTTCTTCAGCAGCATGTTGCGCTTGAGCGGGCTGAGGCGGTCGGTGAACATGATGCCGTCCAGGTGGTCGATCTCGTGCTGCAGGCAGGTGGCCAGCAAGTCGTCTGCTTCCATCTCCCGCCGCGTGCCGTCCAGCTCGCGCCAGCGGATCTTCACCCGGGCGGGGCGTTCCACATCGGCATACTGGCCGGGCAGGGACAGGCAGCCCTCCTCGCGCACCGCGCGCTCCTCGCTGGCGGCGACGATCTCGGGATTCACCAGCACCAACGGGCTCGGGATGTCGTCCTTCTGGATGTCGACCACCACCAGGCGCAGCCCTTCGCCCACCTGGGGGGCGGCCAGGCCGATGCCGGGTGCCTTGTACATGGTCGCCAGCATCCGGGGAGCCAGTTCCCGCACCCGGTCCGAATCGCCCTCGGCCACGGGCCGGGCCTTGGCGCGCAGGATCGGGTCGGGGTGGAGTAGGATGGGGAGGAGGGGAACGTCGTTCATGGCTGTATCCGCCGCATGTAGGGCAGAACGCGGCCCGGCGGAATGCGCGATGCGGCGGGCGGGTTAACCGCTTGCAACGCGCGGCCGGATCGCCAATATCGGAACCGTGGGCCGGTGCCTCTAAGGGCCGGCCCAAGTGGCCTCGCTTCCTCAAGGATGCCGCAGCATGTCGCGTTCGCCGGTCTTCGGATCGCCGCTTTTCCTCGGCTTCGACCACCTGGAGCAGATGCTCGACCGGGTGCAGAAGAACGCGGACGGCTATCCACCTTACAATATCGAGCAGACGGCCGCTGACCGGCTGCGCATCACCCTGGCCGTGGCGGGCTTCGCCATGGACGACCTGCAGATCACGCAGGAGGATAACCAGCTGGTGATCCGCGGCCGCCAGAAGGACGATTCCGAGGGGCGGGTCTTCCTGCACCGCGGCATCGCCGCCCGGCAGTTCCAGCGCGCCTTCGTCATAGCCGAGGGCATCGAGATCGAGGGGGCCTGGCTCGACAACGGCCTCCTGCATGTGGAACTGCGTCGTCCCCAGCCGGAGGTCCGCGTGCGGACCATCCATATCAATGGCAAGACCCGTCCCCTGGTGGACGGCCAGGCCTGAATCCTTCCCCGCCCGTAACGCCCTGCTGAACCCAGAGGGCGGAACGGGCGTTACCAGCCTGCAGGCCATCCCGGCTGCGGGCGAGGAGATGATGATGAACCCGAACCCGACCTACGCCCTGCGTAACCTTTCCCCCATCGACTGGGCCCGCTTCGGCGCGCAGGAGATGGCCTATATCCGCCCCGTGACCGTCAACGGCACCCAGGCCGTGGCGATCCATGCGGCGGATGGCACCCCGATCGGCGCGGCGCCGACCGAGGCCCTGGCCATCGCGGCAATCCTCCAGAACGAGATGGCGCCCGTCCTGGTCCACTGATGTGATGGACGGACCGGGGAGGCACGCGGCCTCCCCGGCGTCCCTTAGTCAGACCCTCTGGGGATCGATCCAGCCGACATGGCCGTCGGCGCGGCGATAGACCACGTTCAGCACGCCCGTGCCGCGATTGCGGAACATCAGCACCGGATCCTGCGAGAGATCGAGGCGCATCACGGCCTCCGGCACCGTCAGCCGGCTGATCTCGGTCGGCGTCTCCGCCACCACGGCGCCATTGGTGTAGCCGTCGGCACTGACAAGCGCGTCGGGCGCCCCCTCATCGTTCCCGGCCGGCTCCTCTTCGCCGCGCAGCACCACATCCCGGGCCATTTCGGTCAGGGGCGCGCGCTCCTCCGCCATGTTGCGAGCATGCTCGTTCACGTGCCGGCGGTAGCGGCGCAGGCGCTTGGCCATATGCTCGGCGGCATCGGAAAAGGCGCGATAGGCATCGGTGCCCTCGCCCTCCGCCCGCATGTTCAGGCCGCGGCCGGCACGCAGGTTGATGTCGCAGGTGAAGAAGGCGCGATCCTTGCGGAAGGTGACCTGCGCGTCGATCGCATGGTCGAAATACTTTCGGGCAACAGCGTTCAGCCCGTCCATCACATGGGTCTTCAAAGCCTCGCCGGTCTCGACGCCCTTGCCGGCGACCGTGATCTGCATGGATCGGCTCCCATCTTCATCTTGTAACATAAAACAACTGAGGCCATCCCCAGCCGCTTTAAAGGGGGATGTTTCAGAGAACGAGGGCTGATTTCTCCCTCTTCCGCTGCACGGAACTCGGTATGCGCAGCGCGTCGCGGTACTTGGCGACGGTGCGGCGGGCAATGTCCACGCCCTCGGCGCGCAGGCGTTCCACGATCGCGTCGTCCGAGAGGATGCCCTCGGCCGTCTCGGCATCCACCATGGCGCGAATACGGTGCCGGATGGCCTCGGCGGAGAAGCTCTCCCCGCCATGCGTGCCCGCGATGGCCGTCGTGAAAAAGTACTTCAACTCCAGCGTGCCGCGCGGCGTCGCGATGTATTTGTTCGCGGTAACGCGCGAGACGGTGCTCTCATGCATGCCCAACTCGTCCGCCACGTCGCGCAGGATGAGCGGACGCAGATAGCCGACGCCGTGGCGGAAGAAGCCCTCCTGCCGCCGCACGATCTCGGCGGCCACGCGCAGGATGGTGTTCGCGCGCTGCTCCAGGCTGCGGACGAGCCAGTTGGCGGCCTGGAGCTTCTCGGCCAGGAAGGTCCTGTCCTCCTTGCTGCGCGCGCCGGTCTGGGCGGTGGCATGAAAGCCGCGATTCACCAGCACGCGGGGCAGGGTCTCGGGGTTCAGCTCAAGCAGCCAGGTTTCGTCCGGCAGGCGGCGCATCAGGACATCGGGCACCACCAGCGGCGCGATGTCCCCATCCGTCGAGAAGCCCGGTTTGGGATTCAGGCGGCGGATTTCGGCCACCATGTCCGAGAGATCCTCGGCATCCACGCCGCAGATGCGGAGCAATCCAGCGAAGTCACGGCGGGCCAGGAGCTCGAGATTGTCGAGCAGGGCCTCCATCGCGGGGTCGAGCCGGTTCAGCTCGGCGAGCTGGACGGCCAGGCATTCCCTGAGATCCGCGCAGAACAGGCCCGACGGATCGAAGCGCTGCATCCGGGTGCGGACGGCGGTGACGATGGCGGTCTCGCAGCCCAGCGCCGCGGCGATGCTCTCATCCGAAACGGTCAGCCGGCCGACGGGATCCAGCAGCGCGATCATCTGCCCTGCGATCAGGCGATCACGCGGATTGCCGAAGGCAAGGCGGGCCTGCTCGGCCAGCAACTCGCGCAGGGAGCGCGGGCGTTCGCCGGCGATCTCCTCAAGGCTGCGGCCATCCTCGTCCCATGCATCCGCCCGGCTTCCGCGCGAGGCGGGATAGAGGGCCTCGCCGCTCTCATAGCTCGATGACCAGTCAGCCTCGATCGGGCTGGCGGCGTCCTCGGAGATGGTGGGGGAGGACGCTGCCTCGAAGCAGTCGGGCTCCACCGTGGCGGGCGCGGCGGGGGTGCTGCCCTCCTCCCGCTCCAGCATCGGGTTCCGCTCCAGCTCCTCCTCGACGAATGCCGAAACCTCGAGATTGCTGGACTGCAGCAGCTTGATCGCCTGCCGCAGCTGCGGCGTCATCACCAGCTGCTGCGTCTGGCGGAAATCCAGCCTGGGACCGAGGCTGACCATCTATTCCGCGCACTCCACGGATCGGCGCGGTCCGTTCAGGCCTGCGCGCGCCTCGGCCGTCCCGCCAGCGCAGGCATGGGAATGCACAGAATGCCGTTCCGGTCCTTCGGGGAAGAAGATGCCGGCCAGGATCACAGGCTGAACCGCTCGCCCAGATAGACGCGCCGCACGCCCTCATGCGCCACGATCTCGCTCGGCTCGCCCTCCATCAGGACCTGGCCGTCATGCAGGATGTAGGCGCGATCGATGATGGCCAGCGTCTCGCGTACATTGTGCTCGGTGATCAGCACGCCGATGCCGCGATCCTTCAGATGCCGCACGAGGTCGCGGATCTCGCCCACGGCAATGGGATCGATGCCGGCCAGCGGCTCGTCGAGCAGGATATAGGCCGGGTGGGTCGCCAGGGCGCGGGCGATCTCGCAGCGCCGCCGCTCACCGCCCGAAAGGGCCAGGGCCGGGGAGCGGCGGAGATGGGCGATGCCGAATTCCGCGAGAAGGGAATCCAGCATCTGGTCGCGGCGGTCGCGCTTGGGTTCCACCACCTCCAGCGCCGCGCGGATGTTGTCCTCGACCGACAGGCCCCGGAAGATCGAGGCCTCCTGCGGAAGGTAGCCCAGGCCCAGCCGCGCGCGGCGATACATCGGCAGCATCGTCACGTCATGGCCGTCGAGGAAGACCTGGCCCTCATCAGGGCGCACCAGGCCGGTCATCATGTAGAAGGTGGTGGTCTTGCCGGCGCCGTTGGGACCAAGCAGCCCCACAGCCTCACCCCGCTTCAGGCTGAGGGAGACGCCGCGCACCACCGGGCGCTTCTTGTAGCGCTTGCCTAGGTTGCGGGCGACGAGGCCGGAATCGCTGGAAACAACGCGCAACGCCTCGCTCATCGGCCCCGGCCCTGCGCAGGGGGCTGGCTCGGGCGCGGGGCATTGCCCGTGGCCGGCGCGTTCTCCTGGCCGGAGGAGGGCAGCACCAGGCCCTGCACGCGCTGACCGGGCGCGGAGACGAGGCGGGAAACGCCGGTCCGGAGGTTCACGATGGCTTCCTGCCCCTGCAACTGGTTCTGGCCCCGGGTGATGCGCACATTGCCCAGCACCCGCGCCATGCCGCTGACCGGGCTGTAGACCCCGCGGTCGCCGCGCACGACCTCCGTCTCGGTGCGGATCTCGACATTGCCGAAGACCTCGACGCGGTCGAGCTTCGAGCCCTCGCCGGGCACCCTCCGGGCGGCGGAGGAGCCACCCGGGGCGGCCGCCGCCTGCACGGGCGGCGCCTGTTCCAGGAAATAGGCGACCAGCGTGTCGGCGCTGATCTGGCGGTTCTCGCTCGTGGTCACCTTCGCCGCGCCACGCGCGACCGCCATGCGGCGCTGGGACCAGTATTCCAGGCTGTCGCGCGCCACGATCGTGTCGGTCGGCGTGCTCAGCTTCAGGTCGCGGCCGGTGAGGACCATGACGGCCTGGTCCATGTCATAGACGGCGCGGTCGCCCTGCGCGCGGTCGGTCTGGCTGCTGATCCGGACATTGCCCTCCGCCTCCAGCCGCCAGATCTCGCCGCCCGAGAGGGGGCCTTCCTGGCCGTCCGCCGCCTGGGCATTGGAAGCCTGCTGGCCACCGCCGCGCGGGCGGTAGCGGGCGATGAGGCGGGCGGCGTCGATCGTCACGCCTTCCCGCACCGCGCGGGCGTTGCCGCGCGCGACCACCACCTGCTCGTTCTGCCGCCATTCGATGCCATCCGTGGCGGTGATCTCGACCGGGCCGCCGCCGGAGAGGTCGATCGGCTGGGCCGAGACAGTGGTTGCCAGTGCAGGAAGTGCCAGCAGCACCGCGAGCGCGAAGCGGGAGGCGTTCACTTTCCACCCTCCAGCACCGCGCGGGCATTCCCGGTGAAGACCACCACGGCGCCGCGGTCGCGAAGGCGGAAGCCCTCCCCCGTCACCGTGCCGAAGCTGCCCTGGGCCGCGATGGGGCGGTCGCCCTCCGCATTCCCGCCCTTCACGTCCACCCGCGCCTCCTGGGTCTCGATCAAGGTCCCGTCATCCTGCCAGATCGTCACATCGCCCCTGAGGTCGAGGATATTGTTATCGCGGTCGAAACGGCCATTGCGGCTTTCCACCAGCATCCAGCCGCCGCCAGAAAGCATCAGGTCGCCCCGTGGCGCTTCGAGTTCCACCACATTGGTGCTTCCCTGTTGCGATGCCGTGAAGGCCGTCACGTTGTAGGGGCGGCCCTCCTCGTCCACGCCCTGATAGCGCGGGTCCACGACCCGCACCGATTCGGGCGCCGCGCGGCTGAGGCGCCGGAAGGAGAGGCGGGCGGTTTCGCCCGTGCGCTCAAATTCCGGCCAGAGCACGATGGCGCTCAGCAGGGCAAGGGCGCCGAGGGGCAGCAGGAACTTGAGCAGCCGGACGGCAACCCGGCGGCGCAGGATCGAGCCCCGCGTGTAGCTGCGCCGGGCGCGGGACGGAACGGGCCGCTCCCGCCAGTCCGTGGGCAGGTGCACCGAATCGGAGCGCGTGGCCTCCTCCGAATACCCCAGCCGGTTGCCGGGAACGGCGCCGCCGAGGCCCTCGGGACCGTTGGGCGCGGCTTCGGCAGACGAGGAGGCTCGGGCGTTCACCCACCCTGTATGAAACGACCGGGCGACCTGGTCAACGCGGATGAGCGAGGTAACCTAACAAGAATCATGCCAGCGGGTAACGTCCTGCAATCAATGCGCGAAAATGTCGGGCTCCGAATAGCCCAGCAGGTCGAGCGCCCCACGGGCCGGCAGGAAACGGAAGCATGCCTCGGCCAGTTCCAGCCGCCCCTCCCGGCGCAGCAGCCCCTCCAGCCGCGTCCAGAGGGCGTGCAGGTGAAGCACGTCGGAAGCGGCATAGGCGAGCTGGTCCGCGGAAAGCTCCGGCGCGCCCCAGTCGCTGCTCTGCTGCTGCTTGGAGATATCGACGCCAAGCAACTCGCGGCAGAGGTCCTTCAGCCCGTGGCGGTCGGTATAGGTGCGGACGAGCTTCGACGCGATCTTCGTGCACCGCAGCGGGGCCACCTCCACCCCGAGGTCGTGGCGCAGGATCGCGGCATCGAAGCGGGCGAAGTGGAAGAGCTTCACCGTGTCGGGGTCGGTCAGCATCGCCTTCAGGTTCGGGCAATCGGCGCCGCGCCCGCCGAGATGCGGCGGCCGGATCTGCACGCAATGCGCCGCACCATCGCCGGAGGAGAGCTGCACGAGGCAGAGCCGGTCCCGGTGGGGGTTGAGGCCCATCGTCTCGGTGTCGATCGCCACGACCGGCCCGAGCGAAAGCCCGTCCGGCAGGTCGTCGCGGTGCAGATGAATGGTGGCGTTCGGCATGAAGAGCGTGTTTCCCATCAGGGGCGCTCCACCCGAAATGACGCCCCGGTCGAAGTGCCGGGAAATGGTGCCCAGGAAAGGACTCGAACCTTCACAACCTTGCGGTCACAGGTACCTGAAACCTGCGCGTCTACCAATTCCGCCACCTGGGCAAGGGGGCCGGTCGCCTCCGTATTCACGGCGGCGTGGAGCGGGCTTCTATGGGGGAGCGGGGAGGTCGTCAAGGCGCCTTTCGCCGGAATTTGCAGCGCGGGGCCTGCGGCGTTTTGCGGGACATGGAACGGGGCCTAGTGTCCAGATGGAAGCCCGGATGGAAACAAGGAGCGACGATCGGTCATGGCGCGGCATGTGGCGGTGGTGTTCGGCGGCACGGGGTTCATCGGCCGCTATGTCGTGCAGCGCCTGGCGCAGCGCGACTACGTGGTCCGAGTCGTCACCCGCTCGGCCGAAACTGCGCGCCCGCTGATGACGCAGGGGATGGTCGGGCAGATCGTGCCCGTTCCCGCCGGCCCGCTGGATGACGCCCATATCGCCCGCGCGGTGGCGGGGGCCTCGGCGGTGGTGAACCTTATCGGTATCCTCGCCGAGCGGCGCGACGGCGACTTCGCCCGCGTTCATGGAGCGCTACCCGGCCGGATCGCCCGCGCCAGCGCCGCGGCGGGGGTGAAACACCTCGTCCATATCTCGGCCATCGGGGCGGATGCGGAAGCGGAAAGCCTCTACGCCCGCAGCAAGGCGGAAGGGGAGGCGGCGCTGCACGCGGCTTTCCCCGAGGCGACCATCCTGCGCCCCTCGATCGTGTTCGGGCAGGAGGATTCCTTCTTCAACCGCTTCGCCGGGATGGCGCGGATAATGCCCGTGCTGCCGCTGGTCGGGGGCGGGACGCGGTTCCAGCCGGTCTATGTGGGCGATGTGGCCGATGCGGTGATGGCGGCCATGGAGCGGCCGGAGGCGCGGGGCCGCATCCATGAACTGGCCGGCCCGCGTGTCGCGACCTTCCGGGCGCTGATGGAATACATGCTCGGCGTCATCGGCCGGCGCCGGCGGATCGTGGAGATCCCCGGGGGGCTCGCGAAGTTCCAGGCCGGCCTGATGGGCTGGCTGCCCAACCCGCCGCTCACACGCGACCAGCTGATCCTC
The DNA here is from genome assembly GCA_036563555.1 of Roseomonas sp. Taxonomy (GTDB): domain Bacteria; phylum Pseudomonadota; class Alphaproteobacteria; order Acetobacterales; family Acetobacteraceae; genus Roseomonas. The sequence goes on from DATCMG010000698.1 coordinate 13,569, forward strand.
CTCAGGAGGGACAACGTCGCCTCTGGCGGTGCACCGGGGCTGCGGGAGCTGGGAATTGAACCAAAGGCAATGGAGGCGGTGGTGCCCGGTTATCTCGGGCGATTCCGTCGTAGCGGCGGGCGCCAGGAGGGGGCGGTTGCGTAAATGACCCGAAGCGGACCTATTTTCGTATACTGAAAAGAATCGCCATCTGGGGTGGCAGCGTAAGCGGTCAAACAAGGACAGCTTCGCTGACTTATTGGCTTTTTTCACCTCGCAGCACTCATTTCATCATGGCAAAAGGCCGGCGAAACGGGCCTCTGGGCCTGTCCTTCGTCGTCAGGGGCATTCCAGCCCAGCAAGGATCGCGCCATGGCCGAGCGCATGCTGCAATTCGTCCGCCTTTCCCAGCAGACGCCCGAAAAGCGCCCGGCGACCATCCGCCGGGAGGATTTTGACGAGATCTACGCCCGCTTCGACCCGGCGCGCGCCTCGGAGCAGGCCAGCCGCTGCAGCCAGTGCGGCGTGCCCTTCTGCTCCGTGCACTGCCCGTTGCAGCAGAACATCCCGGACTGGTTGAAGCTGACCGCTGAAGGGCGGCTGGAGGAGGCCTATGAGGTCAACTCCGCCACCAACACCTTCCCGGAGATCTGCGGCCGCGTCTGCCCGCAGGATCGTCTCTGCGAAGGCAACTGCGTCATCGAGAAGGGGTTCGAGAGCGTCACGATCGGCGCGGTGGAGCGCTACATCAACGACACCGCCTGGGAGAAGGGCTGGGTTAAGCCGCCGAAGCCGCTGCGCGAGCTGGAGCATTCCGTCGGCATCGTCGGTGCCGGCCCCGCGGGGCTGGCCGCGGCCGAGCGCCTGCGCAGCATGGGCTGGCAGGTGCATGTGTATGATCGCTACGACCGCGCCGGCGGGCTGATGATCTATGGCATCCCCAACTTCAAGCTGGAGAAGGATGTCATCACCCGCCGCACCGCCCAGTTCGCGGAAGGCGGCATCCAGTTCCACATGAACTGCGAGATCGGGCGTGACGTCACCATCGCCGAACTGCGCGAACGCCACGACGCCGTGCTGCTCACGACCGGCGTCTACAAGGCACGCGACATTGAGGTTCCCG